>JAHJGZ010000194.1 GCA_018823795.1 Candidatus Omnitrophota bacterium | reverse complement strand
TTATTCAATGGGGCGGCGATGAGAGTTTAACATTTAATAATGCCGGGGATACGTTTACGTTTACAGATGATGTGCAGATGACAGGTGATTTGGTCGTACAGGGAAATAATATTGATAGTGCAGCGGGTAACGACTTGGTGATCAATGCAGCGGCCGCGGATGGGGTACGCATCGGAAGCGGCACGAGTGTTTCGAATGACTATGATGATGCGGGAGATTTATATGTAACAGATGATGCTGAGGTAAGTGATAATCTTTCAGTTGGCGGAGATATTATAGTAGCGGGGAATAACATTGATGGAAGTAGTGACCTTATATTGAATGCAACAACGACCGAAGGAGTGCGTATCGGGAGCGGCACGAACGTTTCAGATGATTTTGATGATACCGGCGATTTATTTGTTACGAATGATATTGAAATTAGCGGCAGTCTTTCTGTTGCACGCGATATGACGATAGAAGGTGCAGTCTATACATCGGGATCGTTAAATGTGAGTGATGACTTTACGGTTCAAGGGCGTCTCTACGTCGATGAAATTGAGAATGAGGCAGATACACAAATTGTCATTAAAAGTGCGGTAACAATGGAATCGGACCTGACGGTGAGTGGTGATGTAACCCTTTCAGGGGGGTTAAGTGCAGGAGGCTTGTTTGTCGAAAATGGATCAGCGAATGTTGGTATCGGGACAAGAACGCCCACACAAGCATTAGAAGTTGTCGGTAATGCGTATATAACGGGGATAACCTACGTTGGCGATACGAATTCATATTTTAATACGGATGGAAATTTAGTCCTTCCTGATAACGATACAATTGGATGGGGTGGCGATGAAACGATGACGTTTGACGGCAGTACCTTTACCCTTTCGGACGATCTGCAGATAACGGATGATTTGGTCGTACAGGGAAATAATATTGATAGTGCAGCGGGTAACGACTTGGTGATAAATGCAGCGGCCGCGGACGGGGTACGGATCGGGAGCGGCACGAGTGTATCGAATGATTATGATGATGCGGGCGACCTCTATGTAACCGATGATTTGGAAATAGGAGACGATCTTTCCATCGCTGGTAGTTTGACGGTTGTTGAAAATAATATCAATGGGAATCCGACACTCATCCTTAATGAGACGATGGCAGGCGGTGTGCGTGTAGGCGATGGAACTATTGTGACAAGCGGTTATGACGGTGCGGGAGATCTTTTTGTCACCAACGATGCTGAGATTGGCGGTGATATTTCGGTTGGTGGCGATATTATAGTAACGGGCAACAATATTGACGGCGGCGGCGATCTTGTGCTGAATGCTACGACCACAGAAGGGGTGCGCATCGGAAGCGGTGTCCCTGGCGGTAACTATGATGATGCGGGCGATCTCTATGTGACAAATGACCTGCAAGCCGGTGGGATGGTGGATATCGGTGGAAGCTTGACTGCTTCAGACCTTTGGCTGACTGATGGCACGCCGATTCGGGGAGGGTCGGTCTTCTTTACCTTTATCGATGATAGTGCCGGGGCTGACGGTCAACAGTTTCGGGCGGCAGGGCAGGAAAATTCGAATAGTGATGTCTTTACGCCGGCCGACGCTGCCGGAAGACTTACGGTAAACTATAACTGTTATGTTATGATTATGTCGAAAGTTTCGTTTGAATCATATGATAATTCAGATACCGTTATCGAACTTGAGAAGAACGGTTCTGCGGTTTCTCAGCATGAGACATCCTTTACCCCTTCGTCAACCGATGTGTTTGACCATCTTGGAGACATGGTTATGTGGGCCGGATCAGTGGAAAAAGGGGATTATTTTGGTATTAACGTAACGACATTAAGCGGGGCAACGGTCAATAATGACGATACCGCAGACCGGTATGCCGGCTGGATGATCGTTGAAAAAATTGGTGCCGGCTATGATGGGCAGGCCAACGAATGGCGTGATGAGGGTAATTATATTACACCGCGCGATGCAAACGAAGACCTTCACATCGATGGTAATGTAACGATAAACGGGTATTTAACCGTGAGCGGCGACCTTTCAGTGGGCGGCCTCTTTGTCGAACAGTCGCTTAACGGGTATGTCGGAATCGGAACACAAAAGCCGGCCTATATTCTCGATGCAGTTGCCGATTCGCGTATCGGATGGTTCGGCTCATCAACTAGGATCAAACTTATCCCCAGCGATTTTATGGCCAATGACGACGATGGTGACCAGGACGTGCAATATGTCGATAGTGTGGCAGCTAAAGGAGTTCATGTTAGTAATTCGAATAGCGAATTATATGCTTTTGTCGCCATTCCGGTTGGGTATAAAGCAACGCATGTACGGGTGTATGGAAATTCTAACGATAACGTTATAGTATATTCGACCTCTATTACCAATGGTACCTGGAGTGCATCATTAGGCAATGCAGCGACCGGAACCGAGATCAATATAACGGATGTTGATAGTGACGGAACCAATTATCTCGTTATCTACATAGCGACGAATTCAAATGGAGATATAATATACGGCGGGTACGTGACGATTGCACCGATTTAATAGATAACCTCTTTCATAAATTTTTTTACATGTTGGACGAGGGGCGTTTCCCATCGACCATAATGAGCTCGACGGAAAAAACATCGAGTTCTTCACTTTCTGCCGTTTGCATACCGAATTCAAACTCAAGTACCTCAGCACTTTCCCGGTCGATAAAAGACGCAGTCACATAGTAACCGTCATCCTTAACAGTAACCCGCGGCTCGACTTTTTCAAGCGTCAACAAACGTTCATGCTCGCTTCCCTCTTCCGCAAACCGGAAAGCGTTATTTTCATTATCAGACTCTTCAGCAATATTTTCCCGTAAAAATTGGATAATTTCCTCGTGAGGAATCGGCTTACCGTGTTTATAGGTGTATTTGTTTTTATGCTCTTTCATGGCTTCCTCATCTTTTGCATAGATTATTGTAATGCTCGAAAATAATAATAGAAGTACCGGTAAAAGACAAAGAACTTTTTTTATAGCCATAAAAATATCTCCGTTCATTTTCATAATTCACTGATTATTTGTTTTCTGTTTGTGCAAATATTTCGATTTTGGTTTTAACAAAATAGTACCACAGGGAATGTAAACCGAAGGTTTCCGCATCTTTAAATGCAGTGTCGGCAGAGAAATCGAGAACCTTTGTTTTATACGCTGCTGCCATGACACCGGTCCGCTCAGTTCCCCGTTTACAATGGAAGAAAATCGGCTTTTTGTCTTTATCCTGAATCGCTTCAAAAAAACGGTTGAAAACCTTTTGGTCATAAGGCAGATAAATAAGCCAAGGAATGTGTATGTATTCCATGCCGAGAGATTCGACCTGACGGCGTTCTCTTTCCACTAAGTTTTCTTCTGTCCTGAAATTGATTATTCTTTTTATTCCGGCTTCCTTTAACGCGGTGAAGTCTGCTTCATCAGGTTGACTGCCACGGTAAAGATTCGTATCAACTTTAGCAAATCGTTTGATATTAATATTATTAATAGAAAGATTATCGTCTGCAAATCCGCATGATGCGAATACGAGTGATGCTACAAAGAAAAAGGGAAACAGATGAAAACATGTTTTAATCATGACGTAATCTCCGGTTGATGAGTTTAATAATAATTATCAAAAGAAACACGCTGCTGAGCGCAATGAGTGAAAAGGTATTAAAAGAATCGAGGAGGTGTTCTTTTATCTGGGGGCCGATAAAAAAGATAAGCCCGCTTACCAGAAAAAAACGCGCCCCTCGTGCAAAAAGCGAAATCACCGCAAATGCCGGCACATTAATTTTAAAAATACCACTCATAATCGCAAAGAGCTTATACGGGACGGGGGTAAATCCGGCGAATGCAACTGCCCAGAGGCCAAACTTTTCATAGCTTTTTTCTATTTTGTCAGCGATTTTCGGGTGGATAATTCTTTCAATTAACGGACGTCCCCCATAGCGGCCGATGAAATAACCAAAGCAGCCACCGCAGGTTGAGCCGACCGTACTAAAAATAGCAAAATAAAACCAAAGATGTGGTTTAATCACGGTTACGGCAACGATAAAAAAATCATGAGCGCCGGGAAGAAATGATGCCTCTAGGAAAGAATGCACAAAGAGCAGCACCGGTGTCCAGGGGGTATTAACAAAGGCAATAAATTGTTCAGCAAGTCTGTCCATAGCACTATGATGTTGAGTAGTCTAGTAAATCGATCCCAAGTTTTTGAAATAATTCATATACGGTTATCATCGGAAGCCCCAGTACATTATAGAAAGAACCGCCAACAGAGTCAAATACGTAGGAACCAATACCTTCGATCGAGAATCCGCCCGCCCGGTCAAGTGGATCAATATCAGCAAGCAGACGATCGCACATTTTTTGTGATATCTTTTTTACGCGAACGTCGGTGCTAACGACCGCTGTTTCTTTCTTTTTTGTTTTCACGTCGATTACACACAGGCCGGTATACACGGTCAACTTCTTGCCGGAGAATGCTTGCGCCATTTTTTGAGCTTCATCCATTGAAGAAGGTTTTCCGGTAATACGATTATTAAATGATACTACTGTATCGGCACCAAGAATGAATCCTGATGTATAATTTTCTGAAACCGTCTCCGCTTTTTTTACCGCATTATACAAAGCGTTTTTTTGCGGGGCTTTTTCGTGTGTCATATCCTCATCAACATTACTGACCACAATAGTATGCGGAATGCCGCATTCGGTGAGAATGCGCGAACGTCGTTTTGATGCTGATGCAAGAATAATCGGTGATTGCATATTTTTTTAAAATACCTTTCTAAGAGATTTCTTGCGGTATGTGTTTTTTATCAGGCTGAACAGTTATGTTTCCTTTTGCAATATGCCACATCTGTTTTGATAATCCCTTTGTAGAATCAAATGATATTTTTTTATCCTCATATTCTACGAGTGCTGTGTGTGGCAGAATAGTTATTGAAATAACCTTTTCTGGATCTTTTGAATGAATAACATTAGCAAGCAACAGTGCTTTTTCAATGCCATCCCCGCGCCGGTAATTCCACACTTCATCCGGTTGTGCACAACGCCCCTTTTCCGGGTATATTGATTCATCACGAAATGTTTGAATGTGGGTGATTGTGTCATCAATGGTGTAGCTCTGTAAACCATTGCAAGACACAGAGTTACGTTCAATAGCAGCCTGCAAAAATGGTTCAACATCGGTTTCGTTCAAATCTCTATATGCATAAAAGGCAAGGTCCGCTACACAATTATCATGGCGAATGGTGCGAAGGTGATTAATGATATCACTACGTTCCATAGCAAGAGTAATACTCAGCGGTTTTTTATATGGCGTAAACTTTTTTCCCTCTTCAGTTGGCACAGTTGGTTTAATAATACAAAATTCAATTAACGATTCGATCGCAATCGCTGCGTTCATACAATCAGATTCAAATTCTTTTCGTAATCGGTATATGTCATCTGCAGCATGAAGATTTACTGGATTGTGCTTCACGTATGTTTCAAGGTCATTAAAGATAATTCGACGGGAAAGCGGGCTCGTGTGGAAGGATTCTGCATCAATATCGTTTATCAATAATGATCTATTTTGTGAAGTGAAAAAATATGGACTGTGTGTTTCGTAGGAGAAAACATGTTCTGCTTCGATATAATAATCAGCCCCGTGGATATTCCATCTGATTTGAAAACATTTTTGAAGATCGCGTCGATAGCGTATAAAATTACCCAACACCTCAGGTGTTAAAGAAGTCTCTACAAAAGAAGTAAGTTTTTTGACAAAGCCTTGATAGGCTTTTCGATCAATCGTTGCATCAAGGTAGAGTATATGTATACATCCTGATTCATGGGCAACAATGGTGACCCGTTCTTTTTCAAGCGCCCGTCGTGCTTTTGCCGAAATTTCAGTGCCGTTAATCCACATATTTTTAGTAACCAGGCGGCGATTATTGGTGAGAATGCCGTCTTTGATATCAATGAAATCTTGTGAATGAAGCGGTGTGGCCATAAGGTATATGTCACGGAGTGGAATGCGTGCAACGATGAAAAGTGCTGCTGCATAAAGGGTTGCGAGAGAAACACATTCACCAGCTCCGGTGCGGTAATTTTCTTTATGGATAAAGGCATTCATGGCCTCAATTGTTTCCGTTTTCCAATAGGGGATGACATTCCCCTTGTATTTATCAAGACCGAAGTGCTTGCGGATATCAACATCAAAATAGTATTTATCCCCTTCATAGCCAAAAAGGGCGTTACTTTTTTCAAGTGTATTAATGTCAATATAATCTTTAAAGCGGGCAAGCTCTCGTTCTTGGGTAGTGAGCCCCCATGTTTCAAGATCAAGATTAAAAACATAATGGTCCATTATGTACTGTTTCAGCCGAAGGATACGCTTATACGGGTTCATCGATTCTATATTTTTAAACCAGGGATCATTGCGCCACTGCCAAATACAAGGGGACATAATATTGGCGAGAACGAGGGCGTACATGAGCTCGGGAAAGACAAAGAGCTCCATATCGGATAACGTACTCGCGGAAGATTTCCGTTCTATGGCTAAGGAGTTGTTTGTCATGATAATCTCTGTGAGTCATTATACCGTATTTTTCGTTTAATCCAAGTCTATAAAGAACTTTTTCAATGTACGTGGATACAGCGGATATTGAGGGGGGAACAATAGCAGGTGTAGTGTTATGGCAGAACAGTATAAAGAGTATGAAATCTTGACAATACATAGTTCATTTTGTATACTACGCACTAATAAAGGTCATTTAAAAGAAAGTTAAAAAAGTAATAAAATAAGCTAAAGGGAAACCAGTTTCGCGTCGTTATTAGGACTGAGAGTTTTGAATCCTTTGCTATATAGACCCATGCTTAACGTGATGAGATAGTTACAGGGGGGTTGATTATAAATAAACAAATTAAAGAAAACGCATCAACAAACTAAAAAAAGGAGTGAAAGAATGAAAAAGTACAAGGCTGTAAGATGTGCGTTAGCTGTTTTGATAAGCTGCCTCTTCTGCATGACGACCAGTTATGCTGATGTTGGCTCTGACGATGCAGGGATGGAGAAGTTAGTAAAGCAGCTTGAGAAGCAGGTTGCAAGTTTGCAGAAAGAAATACAAACTTTGAGTGCAGCAAAACCGGCTGTTCCGAAGGATATTGAAGACGACATTAAAAGTTTGCAGCGTGATTTTAGTTCGATGAAAGCGGATCAGGCTAAGGCAACCAAGATGCCGTCTGTTCCTGCAGCAGCAGGTGCAGTACCATCATGGCTTGAAGGAACCAATTTTGGCGGTGACATCCGTGTTCGTTTTCAGAGCAACCAGCGGAGCAATGATGCAGCAGCAGATCAGAATTATGGCCGGATGCGTTTACGATACGGGATTTCTAAGCAAGTAAATGATGAATTGTATGCTAAGTTTAGACTTGCATCAGGCGGTGCTGGATGGAGAGCTTATTATCATTCAATGGGAAGTACTACCAGTGGATTTAATAAGATGGCAATAAACGTTGATCAGGCATATTTAAAGTATACGCCGAATTGGCTTGAAAATACGGCTATCTATGCTGGTAAATTTCCGATCAACTGGAAAGATAAAGGGATTTTAATTCATAGTGAAGGATGCGGCGTTGAAGGTTTGGGGGAATCGTTTACGTATCAAGTTACCGACGGGATTAAAGGGGATTTAAACCTCGCGCAACTTGTTATGACAGAAGGAACGGTTGGTGGTGATGACAGCCAAATGTTTGTATTTGATTCTGGGATCAGTGGTAGTTATGAAGCAGTTACCTGGGGGCTTCGTGGTACAGCGTATATATTTAATGGTTTAAATTCACAGCTTGGTTCTACCAATGCACTTGCAAACACAAATGCTACTACAGGTAACCCGCGTACGATCGTTGCAACAGGAGATGTAGGATTTGATGTATGTGATATTCCGGTCGCAACGTTTGTGCAAGGCGGATTAAATGTTAATGCCCGCGATGAAAACGCTCTGGCAGAAGATCAGAACAGATACTATGCCTTAGGCGTTGGTATTAACAAGTTAAAGAAACCCGGCGATGTATCATTCAATTATAAGTTTATGTATCTCCAGGGGAATGTAATGCCAGGGTTCTTGCCTGATGCTGATTTAGTTGCACGTAATGCAGCGGGCGGCAATCAGATGCACCAGTTTGAATTATCTTATCGGCTCTTTGATTCTACCGATCTTAACCTGAGTGTGTTAGCACCACGGACTTTAGATGCGGCTGATAATGATACAGAAGAGATGCGCTTTAAATTACAGGCAACGACATCGTTTTAATGTAAGAAACATAATAAATATAGTATTGATATAAAAAAACAGCGGCCATAA
>JAHJGZ010000193.1 GCA_018823795.1 Candidatus Omnitrophota bacterium | reverse complement strand
TTCTATATTACTAATATTACACTTTTCATTTTTTGTTTTCTTGAAAGAACTTACGCGCGTCCCGGTCTTCTCAATATCATGGTTCCGTAATGTAGATATCAGGGCTGAGTACCCTATATATCAGGGGTTCGTCTTCTGAATATCAGTATAGGGTATTCTAGATATCATGGTACATTGATCAAAGAACATTGTACGTCATATGATAAGGATAATAACGACATATTATGACATAAATTGAGTCTTATTTTTTGAATAATTAGTCAAAAAGCGTCAATCATTATTTAATGACGTCTTAAATAGGCAAAAATACGGCTATAGTATGACGCATAGTGTCAAAATATGCGGTTATGTCGTGACATTCTATGCCGTATATGACATAGCACGTCAATTGCTTTATTTATGGCACGACATTTAAAGACGTACAATGCAGATATACGTCATTACTAAAATTGGGCAATTTTTATAAAATTAGAAGATGTTGAAAATGAATGGCTAACAGATTTCAAAAAATAGACACATCGTGACATAGAAAAGTCATCATGTAATACTTAATCAAAAAGGGCAAAATGCCGATACATATATTGACGGCATAGAATGGCAGTAAATGACCAAAGACAAAGGTTGACATTATCTCCATGATATGTAAAATACTAGTAGTTGTATAAACAAAATTTATTATGATAAATATATCCAATATTTTAAATAGGAGCTCAAAATTATGAAAAACATTACAGACGAATTGGGCCGCGAATTCATTGAAACAAAAGCTTGCGCCGATGTTGTTAAAAAATCACTTAGGCAGTTATACCGTGACATAAGAAATATGAGCATTGTGACGATCAAGCGGGGTATGAAGTCATATGTACTCATAGAAGACGTCGCAAAAAAGTATCATATGTCAAAGGATGTCTTTGATGTCGTAGCAAGCGAGTTTAATGACAAAACTATTAACATTACCGGGCAGGAGGAAGAGGCAGACATCAGTGAAGTAGCGGCAGAGGAAGGCACAGAACGGCAAAATATGGGGGATATCAAAGAGGATGACATACCCGGAATGGATCTTGTTACACGTGATTTAATTAAAACCACCAAGGGCTACATGAGCGCACTCGATGGAAAGCTTGAGAAGATTGAGAAAGGGATTCATGACCTTCATTCGGTAGAAAGAGACTGGCAGAACATCGATAGAAAGCTCGATTACCAAAGGCGCCTTATTAAAAAGATAGGACAGGGCAGGGGAACATGGATTTGGCTCGCGGTGAGCATTATTATTCTCCTGGCAGCCGGTGTCGCATTCTATTATGCCTTTATAGCAGTTGATACTTTTATTAAAAACAGGGAATTAAAAGAACAGGCACAAAGTGTCAAAGTAAGTCAGATGCTTCAGGAAAAAGAAGACGTAATTAAAAATTTGGTGTCACAACATGACAATACAACGGCACAATACAGCGCCATCATCAATTCTTATCAGGCATCAGCAGAAGAATATAAAACTCACCTTATGACCTTACAAAAAGAGTATGAAAAAGAGAAAACCGAGAAGGCGCGGCTAGAAGAATTAACTGCCGGGTTACAAGGGGCTGAAACAGCAGGGGAGAGAGGTGCGCCGGATAAGTCTACAGAATAAAAAAATGACATTAGAAAGCAGGCTGATTTGGATAGATTTTCCGTACAAACCCGCAGGATTAGGGCAAATAGATGCCCAATTTATGCGGGTATATTTTTATATTGGGTGGTATAATATTATTCTTAAATATACAAGAAAAAAGTGAAGGTGAAGTATGGCTTTTAATCCCAGATATACGATTACTGAAAAAATATTAAATAATCTCACTACCATTGCTACTGCCCGGGAAGTTATCGAGCAGGCGCACCTTATTCCTAAATGGGAAGCGTCTCTCCGGAGGCAGGCAAAACTTCGTAACACGCACTCATCTACTGCCATCGAAGGGAATAAACTGACTCTCGAACAGGTCGAGGCCCTTGCTGACGGCAAAAATGTTATTGCTACCGATAAAGATAAAAAAGAAGTATTGAATTATCTCGAAGCACTGGACACGTTGCATTCGATTACCGAAAAAGGAAAAATAAAAGTTGCGGACCTCCTCAACGTTCATAGGATGGTCTCAAAAGATGTTCTGCGGGATAATAAACACAGTGGTGCTTTTCGCGACCGGCAGGTGTTTGTTGGGAAGCGTGTTTTTGACGGCACGGGATTTAAAGAAGAAGTGGAATACATGCCTCCTAACACAGAAGATGTACCGGCTCTTGTTAAGGAGTTTATAACGTGGCTAAATGCGCAAAAAACATGGAAAACGAATCCTGTACTTCTAGCAGGAATTACCCACTATGAAATCGCCAGGATCCATCCCTTTATTGACGGTAACGGCCGCACTGCCCGGCTTTTTGCTGCGCTGATACTTTACTTAAGCGGCTTTGATCATCGCAGGCTTTTTGCCCTTGATGATTTCTATGATCGTGACAGACCGGCGTATTATGCAGCGCTTAAGACAGCACAGGAAAACAACAATGATATTACTCTGTGGTTAGAATATTTTACGACTGGGATGGCGTATTCAGTCAATGAAGTCAAAGAAACAGTCTTGAAATTAGGTGCGAAGAAAAAACGTGTTTCAAAGGAACAGATTTCTCTAAGCGAAAAACAAATGAAGATCGTTGAATTTATAAATACCAACGGGAGGGTTACGAATAAAGACTTACAGCTCCTTTTTGACATTTCAGCTCAAGCAGTGCATAAAGAACTCTCCAAACTATTAGAGCTAAAGGTTATTAAGTCTGTTGGGGCAGGGCGCTCACTGCATTATATCCTGGAATAGCAAAAAACACTTCCCCTCATAGTATTGCGAAGATGGTTGATGATTAGGTTGATGATTAGGTTGATGATTATTTGTAGAGGAATATCGGACAATTGCACGATTCACAGAAGCTGATAAGCCAGACAAAAGGGACAGCAGGAATGCGTGCATTTTTTACTGTGACAGTAGTGCGGGGGGTTTTGGATGAATTTGTCCTGGCGAGGACTAATAAATAGAGGTGATATATGCCGATTAAGAAAATTATTGTATCAGCAGACTTACTTAAGAAGTTAGAACAGCCAGACAATCCAGTGATTGTTGTGGGTATTCCTATGGGAACTGCTCCTGCTGCAACTGGTGATTATGTTTTGCATGAGGTTCAGGAGAAGTATCCCGCTGTTATAGTTTCAGCTACTACTGGAAGCACGATTAGCTTTGTAGCTGTACAAGCGGCAGAAGAAGAGCATATGAAGCTAAAGAATGTTAAACTTCATGTTGGACTTTCCCCCAGCTTAGATTTTGAGTGGGAAAATAGATAAAGAAGATTCTGAATACGGGTTCGTAATGGGCTTTAACATTCAACCTAACTCAAGTAAAAGTATTTATATATTTTCATAAATGAAAAATTATGAAGGCAAAATATATATTCATTAAAAAGGTGAATTGTTATGAATGAGTATGAAGCAAAAAATAAAGAGCTCCTTGAAGAGGTTGAGAAGCTAAAGAGAAAGATCCAGAAGATTAAGGAAGCAAAAAAATATGGCCTTGTCTGGGAAGAAGAAAAAGAGCCTGAAAAAGTGGTTTTAGATTGCCAATACAAGCTCCCAATTCTCAAAGAGGTAAAGAACAAGGAGATAATTTCTAATAAAAATAAGCCTGTGAATGTATTAATCGAGGGAGATAATTATCATACTCTCTCAGTCTTAAATTACACACACAAGGGCATGGTTGACCTTATTTACATTGACCCCCCATATAATACTGGGAACAAAGAATTTTTTTATAATGACAAGTATATTGATGGGGAGGACACATATCGCCATAGTAAATGGCTTAATTTCATGAATGCAAGATTGTGTGCCGCGAAACAGTTGCTTAAAAATTCCGGCGTTATTTTTATATCAATCAATGAGGAAGAGCTCTGCCAATTAAAAATGCTCTGCGACAGGATATTTGAACCGAGCAATTATCTGGCTACGTTTACAATTAAAGTCAGGCATGAAGATAGGATTTTAAAGGGAGATAAAGATTTTCATGAGGTGGTTGAGTATCTATTACTATACAGGAGATCTTCAAAGCACAAAACCACAAAAAGGATAAGAGATAATACTTCCAATGAAGAGTATGTATACGAAATAGAGGAGTTGGTGAAAAAGCCCGCATTCATTGAAATGGGCGGAAAGAAGATTCAGGTGCTCAAGCCTAGTGAATATCGCATAATTAAAAAAGAGCCTAATGCCAAGTTGCTCAAAAAGATCAATATTCGAGGTTCCATTAAGGAAGGAAATAGCAGCGGGAGATTTTTCATGGCTCATCTTGAAAAACGAAGAAAAGACATAGGATACCTGTATAAAGTTCCCAATATGGGAAATGATGGAAGAGGATTCCGGTATTTCCTGGCACCTACATCCGAAAAAAAGGCAAATGGCGATTATTTTCAAGGAGTTCCTGTAGACCGGGACGATACAAAAGAAGTTCCATACCCAAATTATTTTGATTTCGAGGGGGATTTTAACAATGTTGGCTATGAAGGAGGCGTGAATTTCAGAAACGGGAAGAAGCCCGGTAATTTTATCTTAAAAGTATTTGAAATGGGCGGATTGATTAATAACAAGAATGCAGTGGTTCTGGATTTCTTTGCTGGCTCTGGCTCTACTGCGGAAGCTTTGTTAAGGCTTAATAATGATGATAAAGGCAACAGAAAGTTCTTGATATGTACGAATAATGAGGTTGATTACAAAACTGACGCAGAGTTAAGGAAAAAGGGCTTTGTTCCTGGAGACAAGAAATATGAAGCGGAAGGCATTGCTCAGAAGATATGCTATCCGCGAATGAAGAATATTCTTAAGGGCTTTAACGGCAATAAGGGGATAGAATTCAATCTCCGTTATTTTAAGACTGCTTTTATTGACATTGACCATATTTCACATATTTCTGATGAACAGAAAATAAAGCTGACTTATCAAGCAGGCGAGATGATTGCTCTCAGGGAGAGTGCTTTCGGAGAGATTGAAAAAAATGACTGGTGGCAGATATTTTCTGATGGCGGCAAGTACACGGCAATATATTTCAAAGAAGACAAGTCAAGGCTTGATGCTCTTGTAAAAAAGCTATCCAAAATCAACCACGAGGTAGCCTTATACATTTTCAGCTGGGGCAAAAATGAGTACAGGAATGAATTTACTGGATATGACAACATCCGAGTTGAGGACATCCCTGAGCCTATAATTGATGTTTACAAAGAGATAAACAGGTCGTGATTTGTAGGGCTAAAAAATGAATTTTAAAAAATACGCGGGAGCAGATAGTTGGGAAGAATGCTTGCAAATCTTCTTATTTTCCGAGCTAGTATTAAAGCACAGAGAATTTAAGTCTGTTCATATAGAAGATTATAAATCATTCGAGCTTAGGGATGCGTATATAGCTACATATAACTCATGGGTTGAAAAAGGCATAACAGATGAAAATATTAAGAAGTGGATTCAGAATAATGAGAAAGAAATTTTAAAGTTCAAAGAGAAGTTTGGTGGAGAATTCAAGAAAAAAGTTGAAATCTGGAGTGACAGAACAAAAACAGACTATTTTAAGAAACAACTTCAAGCATCTTTCGAGTTTGAAGAATTCTTGAAGAAGTTCTTTAAGGATAAATATGGACTTGACCTGGGGCAATACTTAACGCCTGAAGGGCAATATTATAAAGGAGAGAATGAGCTAGGTATTGAGATAAAGCATGACATGATGTACAAGAAAACTGGCAATCTCTATATAGAGTATGCGGAAAAAGCAAAATCGGAAAATACGAAATGGATAAATTCAGGTATAGAGAAGGAAGATAATACCACGTATTTTTTAATCGGAGACTATGAAAAATTCTGGGTTTTTAGGAAAGAGAGGCTATTGGAGATACTTGAAGAGGAAAGGCAATATGTAAAAGAGGGAAAACCTTCCCATCGGTGCATAAGGTTTGTTGCAATAGCGACATCCAAGGGTTTTATATATCCAATTGTTTGTGCAGCAAAAGAGACTTTAAATCTTAATGTTCTAATAGAAGAGATTAAGAAGAAAATTAAGGGATAAAATGAAAAACATACGTTTGAAACCATTTCAAGAGAAAGCAATTGCTGATTTGCGAAAGCAGTTTCTCGAGCTGTGGAAGACAGGGAACAGAAAGCTGCCACTGGTTTTTAAAGCACCAACTGGAAGTGGTAAGACAATAATGGTTGCTCAGTTTCTCAGGGATTTAACAGGCGATCCTCAATTCGATGCAGACAAGGCCTTTCTTTGGTTTAGTTTTAGCGAGGATTCATATACCCAGAGCAAAAACAAGTTTTTCGATTATTATGGAGGAGCCAGTGAGCTGAATTTGCTTGATCTGAATGACTTAAACAGGGGGAAATTGGAGAAAAATAATCTTTTCTTTATCAATTGGCAGAAAATAAAGGACTCAACAAAAGAAGGAAGGAAGCTGAGGAGAGAAGATGAAAATACTCAGGAGGGTTTAGGTCTTTTTGATGGTTTCATCAGGGCAACTCAGAAAGATGGCAGAGAGCCGATTTTGATTATAGATGAGGCTCACAGGGATACGGATACAGAATTGGCAGATGAATTGTTAAGCCTTATAGACCCTAGAATTATACTAAAGATTACCGCCACACCCAAAGGCGAGCCTTCTATATCCGATGTCAACCACAAAAGGGCTGGGTTTGTTGAAGTTGACAGGAAGGATGTGATTGATTCCGGCTTAATTAAAGAAAAAATAGTTACCCAGACAAAAGAAGACTTGGCGAAGATGGCAAAGAAAGGGTTGCATGAGGATGACTTGCTGCTGTCACTGGCGCTTAAGAAGGCGAATGAAATAAAGAAACTTTATCGGGAGATGGAATTAGGCATAAATCCTTTGGTTATCATCCAATTGCCGAATGACGATCAGGCTACAAAAGAAACAACAGGCAAGTCTAAATTGGATATTGTTAAGGAGTTTCTGAAAAAGAAAGGTGTTAAAGACCGCGATATTGCAATTTGGCTTTCTGAAAAGAAGGAAAATCTTGACGAGATTGAGAAAAATGATTCAGAGGTGTCTTTTTTGATATTCAAGCAGGCGGCAGCAACAGGATGGGATTGCCCAAGAGCCTCCACACTGGTAATGTTCAGGGAGATAAAAAATCCGATATTTCACACGCAGACTGTAGGGCGAATTTTAAGGATGCCTGAAGCAAAGCATTATTCAAAGCCCGAATTAAACATAAGCTACCTTTACACAAATTATGCAAGAAATCAAATCCAGCTGCCTGACCACAAGAACGGCAATAAGCCATTTGTTCACGAAAGCAGGAGAAAGGACATCATCAAGCCAATAGAGCTGGAATCTACTTTCATGGGTAGGGCAGATTATAATGACCTTGGCGATACATTTCAGATTATTTTTAAGAGTATTTGTGATGATTTCTTTGGTATTCAAGAAGACGATAAAGCTGAGGTAGTCAAGAATAAGACAAAGGCAAAAAATCTTGATACGGAAGATTACAAGATTGAAAATAAACTTATCGTGGATGCGGAGATTGATGATTATGATAATTTCGTTCAGGAAATCAGAGACAGAGGGGAAGATTTATCAGTGGAAACATCGAGAAACGATCTTGAAAGAATGTACAATCTTTTGTGCTTTAACATAATTTTAAAGCAAGAAGCGGAAAATAAAAAATTTGCGCCTGAAAGGTCATGGGGAAAATTGAAAACGGCACTCAATGTTTGGTTTTCGGAAAGAGTTGGAGGGAAAAGAGAAAATTATTATAAGATTATTGTAAAAGATTTATTAAAAGAAGATAGTGTTCTGAGAAAGATTATATCAGAAGCCTTAGAAAAATACCGCCCCCTTAGACAGGCAGAAGTGCAGAGGAAAGAGTCAAGAACGAAGAGAACAGAAAAGCTTAAAATACCAAGACCTTCTTTATTTTATACTGATGATTACAAAGCGACAACTGATATAGATGGAGTTAAGTTGAGCAAGAATTCAATGGTTCCTTTTTATCTGCAAGAGGCCTACTCTGGGAGGAATAATGAAGTGGAGTTCATTAAATACCTTGAATCGAAAAAAAGTGTCATATGGTGGTATAAGAACGGAAATACTGGAAGCGAGCACTTTTCTCTGCCCTATTATGATAAAGAAGGAAAGAAGGAGCGGCTGTTTTATCCTGATTGGATTGTAAAAATAAAAAATAAAGTATTAGTCCTGGATACGAAGCAGGGAATGACGGCTGATTCCAGAGACACTAAGTATAAGGCAGAAGTCTTGCAAGAATGGTTGGCTGAACAGAAAGGCAAAATGGCCGGAGGAATTATTGTAAAAGCGTCTGGCATTTGGCGTCTCAACAATCAGAAAGGTTATAGCTACGATACCAATTTAAAAGATTGGGTATATTTGGACGAACTCTTTTAGTTAACTCTCCCGTTTCTTATACGCATCAATGGCACCAAATGAAATATATTTATACACGAGTTAATAATTATGAACGAATATATGCAACAACTCAAAGAACTTCGCAAATCGAAGGGAATAACCATTATCGAACTTGCTAAAAAGATGGGTGTGTCGCAAAGCTATATCTTACGATTGGAGCAGGGAAAAGTAGAGCCAACAAGAGAACAGCTTAAACCCATCAAGGCTTTTATTGAAGGGGAATTTTAGGGAGAACCTATGATTATATCAAGGCCATTGGTTTTAGTTGATTTAGAAACTACGGGAACATGGATTGAAAAAGACAAGATTATTGAAATTGGCATGATTAAATGTTTGCCAGATGGGACAATGAATAAATATTTAAAGAGAATTAATCCTGGAATACCTATCCCGCCAGAAATTACGGAACTTACAGGTATTACCAATGAAGATGTTAAAGATGCCCCGCTTTTCAAGGACATAGCGGAAGAAATATTGTTATTTATCGAGGATGCTGACCTTGGTGGGTTTAATGCAAAAAGATTTGATTTGCCTTTGTTGAAAAGAGAACTATATGAATCGGAAATTATTTTTGAATGGGAATCGCGTGTTATATTTGACGCTCAGATTATTTATCATGTTTTCGAGAAAAGAGATCTTACCGCTGCATATGAATTTTACTGCCAAAAAAACATGGCTAATGCTCATTCTGCTTTAGGTGATGTTGAGGCTACTTTAGAAGTTTTAGAAAAACAGGTAGAAAAATATGGTATAGGTAGTGGGCATCTTGATGATTTAAAAGATGTTGATTATCAAAAGAAAGACAATTTTTATGATAATGAACGTAAATTTTGTTGGTGGAACGGGGAATTGTATTTGCTGTTTGGAAAGTATGCAAAGAAGAAATCACTTAAAAAAACTGCAGAAGAGGATCCAAATTACCTTCGATGGATATTAAAGGCTGATTTTAGTAACGATGTCAAATTGTTAGTGAAGAATGCACTCGAAGGTCAGTTCCCTCAAAAAGAATATAAGATTGGGAAGTAATTAAAATAATGATCATAACGGCAACTAAGCTATACAACTATATCCAATGTCCTCATCGTGTTTGGCGAGACATATATGGTCCGCAGGATGAAAAACGTGATGAGGATAATTTGTTTTTGCAGATGCTGTGGGAACGTGGTGTGCTCCACGAAAAGAATATAGTTGATAAGCTTGGTTCCTTTAAAAATGTTACTGAAGGAACACTCGATGAGCGGTTTTGCGCGACAACACAGGCAATGGATGCTGGTGTAGAACTTATTTATCAAGGTGTTATAAAGCATGGGAATTTATTAGGGATTCCCGATCTTTTAAAACGAGTAGATGCCGGGTGCTATATTCCGATTGATATTAAGTCAGGGCGTGGATATGGTGATTTTTCAGATGAAAGCAAAGAAAAATACAAAAAGCATTACGCGGTACAGCTTTGTTTGTATGTTGATATTTTGCAAGGTCTTGGATGTGCGCAAGAAAATAAAGGCATTATCATTGATGGACAAGGAGAATATGTGGATTATGCCCTTGATAATGCAATGGGTGTGCGCACATCTAAAACCCATTGGGAATTATATGAGGAAATAAAACAATATGTTGCAGAACTTATATCCAATCAAAAACAGAATGTTCCTGCGCTTGGTTCTGTTTGCAAACAATGTGTGTGGTATGAAAGCTGTAAGAAATGGTGCTATGCCCAAGATGATATTTCAAAGCTATTCTATTTAGGTCGAAGCCTGCGGGATGCTTTAAATACGGTGTTTAATTTGCAAACCACGAGAGATATTAGTGATGCTTCACTGGAAGACTTAATGGCTATACGAACGCGAGAAAAAGAACGACTTAAAGGAACGAAACTCGGAGAGAAAACTCTTACGAGTATATATAAACGCGCACAAGTGCTTAATGTGAGGAAGTTACCTGTTGCATATGAAAAAATAAGCTTTCCTGAAGTAGAAACAGAGTTATATCTAGATATTGAAGATGATCCCATGCAGGGCATCGTATATCTCCATGGGATATGGGAAAAACAAGGAGATAAGACGCGATTCGTGTCCTTTGTTGCCGCGTCAAATGATACTGCTGGCGAGAAAGAAGCCTTTAGGAAACTTTGGAAATACTTGAAATCTTTTGAAGGAAAAAGTCATGCAATTTATTACTATTCAAACCACGAAAAAAGCACATACAAGGGGTTGAGTGAAGAATATCCTGATGTAGTTACACCTGGAGAGGTTGATGCCTACTTTGAAAAAAAGCATGTTATTGATCTTTACTACGATGTTATCCTTAGCAAAACAGACTGGCCCCTTCCAAGTTACTCCCTTAAGGCCATCGCTACATATATTGGATTTACGTGGCGCGACGAAAATCCATCTGGAGCTACATCGATCCAATGGTATTTTGATTATTGTCAAACACAGAAGAAAACAATTCTTGATCGTATTTTAAAATATAACGAAGACGATTGCGTTGCCTCAATGGTGATTAAAGAGTATCTAACAAAGATGCCTAAAGAAAGCGTACTTATTTAGGAATACCATTATGAACGAATATATCCACCAACTCAAACAGCTTCGCAAATCTAAAAAGCTAACTATAATCGAACTTGCTAAAAAGATGGGCGTATCTCAGAAATATATTGTGCGGTTAGAAGAGGGGAAGATTAAGCCGACTAAGGAGCAGGTTGAGACAATAAAAGCTTTTATTGAAGGGAAGCTTTAATATTTAGAGGTGAAAAGAAGATGGCGGATGAGACGATTGATATTAAAGATATGACACGTAAATTACATCAATTCGTTGTGAATAATGACGAACTCGAATTATTAGAGGCAAAGATGGGGGCATTTAATCCTTTTAATATTTTGAAAATTGAAAAGCATGAAATAAGACATTCAAATATGCTTGGATGGCTGTTAGACCCAAATGCAAATCATAATTTACATGACAAGTTATTAAAGAAAATAATAAGCGAAGTAGTTTCAACAAGCGAAAATATTGATTCGCGATTGTCTGTAGGAAATATTCAATTAAACAGTTTTTCTGATGCTGAAGTTAAGAGGGAGTGGAAAAATATTGACCTATTGATAGCTTCGCAGAGTAATAATCTAGTCATATTTTTTGAAAACAAAATATATTCACAAGAGGCAAATAATCAATTGAAGCGTTATTTAACAATTGTAAGAGAACATTATTCTACTTATTGTATTCTTCCAACGTATTTGACGCTTATGGGGGACGAACCGTCCGAGAGGGAAGATTATTGTGTTTTGAGTTATGAGCGGATATGTCAGATAATAAAATTTTCTATTGACCTATACAAAGATAATCTAAATCCAAAAGTTTTTGATTTGATTATGTATTATTCTAAAATATTGGAGGTTCTAACAATGCAAAACGCTGACATCAGTCGGTTATGTAAAGATATTTATTCAAAGCATAAGGAAGCAGTTGATTTAATTGTAGAATACGGATTAACGTCTGAGTTCGAATCAGCCGCTAATGATTTCAAAATACAGAACGAGGATATCATAGAGACATTCAGAAATAATAGGCGATATTGGTTTGTACCAAAAGAATTCAAGAAATATGATTTAAGAATAGCGGATGAATGGCGTTCTCCGTATTGTATTTCATTTTGGTTCATGAAACGCCAAAACGATAAGCTTGGGCTTATATTGGAAGTAGGACCAGTGAAGAATCCTGAGGAACGGATAAAACTATTGAAGCGCATTAAAGAAGATAATTATTTTAGAGTGCCCGTTCGAGCATTAGATCCCGAGCGAAAATATACACGAATATTTACTAAGTATATAGATTTTGATGAATGGGATAACAAAGATAGAATTGTGGAAGAGATGAATGATCTGTATAAAAATAAAGCCAAGATTGCGAGAAATAATATATTGAAATTGCTTGATAGTTGGAACCGGTAAGAATTTTTTAACATGCCGATAAGTAAAGAATTTATACAGGAAACTATTGATTTTTGGTCGCCACGGTATGGGTATCGAATATCAGAGGAAGATGCGTTGGAAATAATCAGTAATGTGAAAAACTATTTTAAATGGTTGGTTGATGCGGATAGGGAAGAAAGAAAAAGAGAACACACAATAAATGGACGATAAAAAGACGGTTTTTATAATTGGTGCTGGCGCACATGTGCTATATGGATTACCAAGTGGGTATCAGTTACGGCAAATGATTTGCAATGAAAATCTGCTTTCCGAAAAAAACCTTCAGATATTACGAGAAGTTATTATATCCGCTCCCGAGTACAATTCTCCAATACATACTAGAAACGAGATAGACAAGTCTCTGAACAAACAGATAACCCAATTTGTAAATAATTTCCGCTATTCAATGATGCCATATATTGATACATTTCTTGCTGTGCATAAGGACGAAATGTCCCAAAAAATCGGAAAAGCGATAATCGCTTTTATTTTTAGTAACCTTGAGGACAGAAAGAATTTTTATGTTGGCAAAAAAATCAATAATCCATACCTGCCTCGCGAAAACAATAAGGTGGGAGAGCAGGTGGATGACGATTGGTATCATATATTTTTTCGCAAGTTGTCAGCGATTAAAAAAGGGGGAAAACCGCCGGTTATTATTACCTTTAATTATGACCGGTATATGGATTACGCTCTTTTTAATTATTACCGGTATACGACCCCCTCAATGGTAGAAGAAGAAGTTATGCAGCACTATGACCAACATGAATTAAACAAACTTGTGCACCATAAAATGCAGAATGAATCTAAGCTTTACCACGTGTATGGAAAAGTAGGAAAGCTCGAATGGGAAGAGGAGAAGGGGACGAGCGTTGGGTTTGGGGGCGCCAGATCCGGGGACATGTATAAAAATATTTGTGAAAATTTATACATCGTGCAAGACGAACGCCTTAATTTGCAAGTTGTTGACGCTCCTATAAAAAAATTGACTGGTAATTTGACGCCAGAAGAGCGACGTCTTCTGAATCAACAAACGAATATCTTCAATATCCAAAAAGCAATAAGCGAAGCAGAGAGGCTTGTGTTTTTGGGGTATGGGTTTGATGATTTTAATAATAAGTATATTGGGCTTGATTATTTTGACAAAAATAGAGGAGAAAAATTCCCGCTTGAAAAAGTGTGGTATACGAATATTGGACTTAATGAAAGAGAAGAACATAACATACACGAGCTATTTGTCAAATATCTCCCGGGAGGAACTACGAGATCTAGTGGCACAAGCGTAATTGCTAACAAATCTGGACAAACGTATAATTGCTCTGATATTTTGGGAAAGTTTTGAGGGGAAGGGGAGAAACGTGAAAAAAAATTTAAAACTTTCTAGTGAAACAAAAGCAACCATGGTAATTATTTCTTGCCTGATATTCCCATTCATTATTATGTTTATTACCCAAGTTATAACCGGTAGTTATGTCGATAGCATCCCACTGTTTTCCCTTATAGTTATTGTTTTACTATGGACCGTGTATGGTCTATATGACTCAATGTCTTTTTTAAAAGAAAAGTGTGAATGTTATTTTATGTTGCATAAGTGTATCGATTTTACTTTATTAAAAAGGAGAGAGGACATAATACAAGAATACAGAGCCGAATATGAACTATTAGCAAAAAAACACGATAAAGTAACACGCAAAGAAAGAAGGCGCGCTAATCTGCTTTATGAAGTATTAACGGAATTAGGAGAAGAAGTTAAATATTTTGACATAGCTGTTTTTTTTGATAGCGCACGGTACCCTCATAAGTACATTCCTCATCTCGGACGTTGGTGAAAACATAATAATCGATAAACAACAACCAGATGTTTATGGGAAAGAATATAATTGTTCAAGCATTTTTAAATGTTTTAATATGCCAATAAGTAGAGAAACGTAATGAGAAATGCTCCATATGAAAGTATTAATAGCGAATTTTGAAGAAACAATGAATGAATTCTTGAAAGATCTATTTAAAGATCTTGGGGTAGAATCTTTTTTTGTTGAGCAGGGAGATGAGACCCTGACGATGGCGAAAACTCTACAACCGGATATTTATTTATTAATATTGAATAATATATTTTTCAGTCCATCAATTGACAGTGCTCTTAACCGTATAGAAAGAGCTATTGATATTGTCGCGAAATTGAAAGCATCTGTTGGTAATAAGCCTATTATTGGCATGTCAGGAAGCAATGCGGAACAAATAGAATCAAAGGCTCGTGCAGCAGGAGTCGATTATTTTTTCAGATTGCCGTTTAAAGTCGAAGAGCTCGAAAAGGTTATTGAAAAATATAAAAATTGACTATTGAACGTGTGGGTAGAGGGTACTTATATATGAGGCATTACTTACTGTTAATGTTTTTGCTTTTAACAATGCTTAATGGTTGCGCATATAGTTTGAGAGAGCAAGCAATACGCAGTAAAATACCAGCGCGCATAAAAGGTTACCAAGGAGGATTACAGTATTTGTTGCAAGAAGATGATATTGCGCAAGCGGTCGAATTTGGAAAAAATAATAAAAACAATCCTGATGTAATCAGATACGCATTTCTTATTAAGAAAGAAAAATCACATTTATTTTCACAATCCTTTTATATAAATATTTTTTCTAACTTTCATTTGCTTTCACTTTATGCCGCTCAATCCAGCAAATTATACGAACAACCTGATGAGGAGTATATTAAATTTTTAGCAAATCTTGACACGTTCCAAATAAAGTGTTATGAACATACTATTGACTTAAATACGATGGTACAACATTCAAGGGAAGCGCCTTTTATAATACTGAAAGATGGGGTTAAGATTCAAAATGCCGCTATAAGTCCTTCGTATAAAGGTCAAAACCCGTATATTTATTTAACTGATTATAGGCAAGCATATTATCAAGAACTAATGAATAAGTCTGTTCAAAATAGTCTAGAATATGCCAATCAATTATCAAAACAGTATCAAAAGGCGCTAGGTGTTAATTCACCGGCTAATATGCAAATGCCAACGCTTACGGTGACAGCTGATAATCTATTTTATTATAAGGATTTTACAGATCAGGCTATATATGAAATTGTCATTATGTATCATAACAAAGAATATAAATACTCCTTGGAATTACAAACTATCCGATGAATTTTTTGATCAGACAAAAATTAAAAAAGATGGGAAATATTAATACGCAATCATTCGTGTTGCGCTGTCTTCAGGGCGGGATTTTCGTTGGTCATAAAGGCGGGTAGTGGAGATATCGGCATGGCCGAGCATTTCCTGGACGCGTGCGATATCAGCGCCATGTTCTAATGCGTTAGTCGCGGCCGTTGCGCGCAATGAATGAGTACAAAACCCCGAAACGTTCACACCGGCTATCTTACCGTAAAATTTAACCACATCTTTATACACGCCTTGCGGGGATAATGGCTTATAAAGTATTCTCGTGACATTATTCCTGATAGGGAAGAAGAGAGGGGCTTTAAGGTTATTATCATGCCCAGAACGCTCTAAATACGCGTTTATACGCTCAATAGCTGTGGGATGGGCAGGAATATAGCGTATTTTTGAGCCTTTTCCATGTATTCTAAGATGTAAGACGCCCCGACGGTTCTGAATATCGCCAATTGTAAGCCTGCAAAGTTCATCACACCGGATTCCATGGAATAGAAATGTTGCCAGTAACGCGCGATCACGAATTCCTTTTAATGTATGAGTGGATGGAGCATCAAGAAGTGCACGTGCCTGCTTATCGCTTATAGCTGGAGTCTTTCCTTGATTGCTATCAGCTCGTGGACGTGCAACGCCGTCCACAGGATTATGCGTGACCGCATTTTTATCGCATAAGTAATCGAATAAGGATGAGAGAGCTGATAGCTTACGCCGCACTGATGCCGGCATAAGTTCAAGCTTATCTAAAGAGTCCCGCCACGCAATAACATGTGCTCGCGTTACGATCCTAAATTCTTCAGGACGTCTTATCCCCACATAAGACATGAAATTTTTTACATCATGATAATATGCTTTTCGGGTATTGGGATTTCTGATATTTGCAAACCACTCGAGTTCCGGCGGCATCTCAGAAAGACCGCGGAATTCTTCGGAAGTGAGAAGTCGCCTTTGCAAAAATCCGGATTTCTTGCTAAGTTTATTTTTTTGAGGTAACATATTATGTACTAACGTATTATGAAGAAAATTAAGCTCCCCTATTTAATTGAGATAAAATATATTATCACAATTAAACTATCGGCGCAAGAAATAAGTTTCTTTAGTATTATTTATGAAATATATCGAAAAATGCGCGAGGATGATAAGAAAAGGCTAAACGTTCTTTAAGAATTGTTTAATCTGATCGTGGTTGCCGGCTAAGATCGCCATACATTGATTGCCTCGTTTTTCAATAACTATACGGATTTTGCCTTCGACACCAGCTTCATAATAGGGCTTGCGTAATTGCTTGTAAAAGAAACGAGGCGCAACATTCTGTGCCTCGGACAGATTACACCCGTTTATATAATACACTATAAGAGCTTTTAGTATCGATTTGACGATAGCAACTTCACCCCTGCCAAGTCTTTTTGTTGACCGTTTAAAAGATGGGGAATAAGAAAGTTGAATGGGCATGATTTAAAAAGGTTCCTCTCAAGAAATTTTAAAGGCTGTCAATGAATTCGTCAGTCACCGGTTTTGCGTCTTTGCGCTCTTTTTTGCAGAGAACGTCCATCTTTTTATATTCTTCTTCCGTAAAAACTTTTTCAACCACCTCGAGCGGAACAAGTTCAATTTTCCCCCCTTTTAAGCGAACACTGAATATTGATCCCTTCCTCGCCCCAATTGCTTTCGCAATCTTTGTCGGTATAGTTACCTGATTTTTTGCACTCATTGTAATCGTCATATGGGCCCCCCTGTTTTGTCTAAAATATAGCACAAAGTAGTAAAGTATGCAAGTAGTAAAGTAAGAAACTCTTACACTCTCGCAAAATGCTCCAAATTAAGCATTTTCATGGCATATTACACTTTCTATGGTAATTGATAAATAACGCATAACAGATGTAATAGTAAAAGTCGGGGGTAAAACTATCAATATGTAAGATATCACTCATTACCGTCCTTCTCCTTTGCTAGTATATAATCAACAGCCTTCTGGGCTTTATTTGCGGCACGAATAATAAAACGATTATCACTTTTAAACGTTTTAAGCCAGCCCTTGATATAGGCGCTGCTATTTTCTAATGTTTTTTGAGCAAATCCTGATTCTGCGCACAAAAAACAGGATCCCAGTTCAGCAATAAGCTCTTCAAAAGAATATTGTTCTCCGCCAAATAGCGTCGTACTATTATTACTAAACCGGTTAAGTCTCGTAGTATGTCCTGTGGCATGCGCAAGTTCATGGAAAAAAGTTGAGTAATATTCTTCTTCTGATATAAACAATTCTTTACGAGGCATTCTTACTACATCCTCGGTACACACGTAAGAAGCACTCCTCCCTCTTTTAACTTCCGGCCGCATCGGCATATTACGAATGATTTCTTCTGCGCGAGCCTTCGTATGGAAAACACTCGTTTCTTCCGCAGAAGAAAGTTCAAGAGTGGTCTGCCCAACGTTAAAAATCCGGTAATACCTAAAAAAAGGCACTGCCTTCGTTTCGGCTTCTCCATTTTGGTTTTCTTTGGTGATACTTTTGTACGAATAGTAACATACGAGGGAACAACGTTCCCCTTTTTTAATGCTAACATCAAGCGATTTGCATTGCTTAAAAGTAAGCCATTCATTTCGCTCATAGCCTTTATCAAACATTTCAATATATAAAAGAAGTTTATTAATGCCGCTGTACTTCCGTTTCGTAATATAATTAACAGGAATACCTGATCCCGGGCACGTCCACGGCATACGCCATGGAATGAGACCTTTTTCTAATGAAGTAATTATTTTTGCTGTGATGATTTCATAAACTGACTGTTTCATGACTTGCTCCTTTCGTTTTTTTTAAATTTGTTTTTTTAACCGGGTGAAGGTCGATTGAATTTACAGGAAGCACCTGAAGGATGAAGGTTTTCTTAAATAAATGGCAAAAATGAGGAATTATATTTTTATTATTTATTTAAGATGCGAGTGTAAATTGAATCCCCTCTTCGGGGAAGGCTCGCCATTGAAAAAGACCTGAACTAAAAAACAAGTTTAAAATAAAACGAAAAGGCTGATAGAAAAAGAATGGACTTGGTCGAAAACATTCAGAAATCAACTCTGGAAACAGAAAAATATTATGTATGATTCGTGAAAATGCTGCTTTATTTTGCAGTAAAAACAATATTCTTCATTTTTCCCTTCGATTTATACTTCGCAATAAGCGCCTTTTTTCTTTCGTATAAATCTTTTGCCGCATCAAAGATTTGTTGGTTACTAATGCCTGCGCGAAGATCCCCAGCTTCTTCTAAGATAGCGCGCATATTCTCCGCAAGCTCTTCATCAGTTTGTAATCCCGCACGTGTTCTTGGCGGCTGTAAATACCGCGCATACGCGACAGATAACAATTCTTCTAACTCCGCCCCTTGTCCAATAGCTTCCCGCATATCAACTTCTTCCTCACTTAACGTCAAATCGTCCTCACTGACATGTCCTGCAAATATTGTTTCAAGCGCGTCAAGCTCAGCTTGCGGGGCCCGAGCTTCATAACGTGATTCTATGTACTCTTCAAGTTCTTCCGCCCGGAGTGTTTTGATTTGCTGAATTGTTTGTTTTTTATTTCGCATGATGAGCTCCTCTCGGACTGTTTTTAATGTTTTTGCCCATCCCGAAGGGTTTCATCTTTAGCAAGACATAGGAAATCAACTGAAGGATGAAGGGTTTGAAAATATTTAAAGGAAGTGGTCAAATAAGCCTCTCCCCTTTTGAGGGGTGAGCTTATTTTATTAATATTTTGGAATGACTTTCGTAGTTTGCGTAGAAAAGATGAAAGGCGGAACATTAAAAACCATCTGAGAGGAACAAACTCTTTCAAAAAAGAAACCTAAAAAACATAACAGCCGAGATGGCTTGCGCCCTCCCTGCTCAGTCCTCATCGGGAAGCATTATAGTAATAACAGGCTCGAAATTGTCCCCTGGACCGAATGTTACTTACTCTGGATGAACCATTTCTCCTATGCTGATTTCACTTATTTAAGATGTCTTTCTTGGATGATACAGCGCGCTAATCTCTCCCCACAGAAACAAAAAAATATCTTGACAATGTGTGTTACTTTTTGTATAAAAGTGCTACTATGAAGAAGGTAAAACGTTTTGGTGTATCGTTAGAAGAAGATCTTCTTGGGAAGTTAGATGGACTGGCAAAAAAACATAAATTTCCTAACCGGAGTCAAACGATCCGATTCCTTATACGTAATACATTAGTTGAAGATGCCTTACAACACAATAAAGAAGTGGCAGGATGCCTCGTCCTCATTTTTGATCACCACAAACGAGAGCTGGTAAATAAATCGTTAGATATCCAGCACAGCTTTAGCAATTTAATCCTTTCTACCCAACATGTTCACCTAGATCATCATAATTGTCTAGAAATGATCGCCTTAAAAGGAAAAGCTAATCAGCTTAACGAATTAGCGGATCGGTTGGTATCACTTAAAGGAATTAAACACGGTAAGCTCACTATGACTGCCGCATAATTTTTTTTACCATTTAAGTAACACGATAAACAAAATAGTGACATCAAACAACGAACGAAAGGAGTGCAATAATGCATGTTCCAAATTCTATGGTGCAAGGGGCGATATGTCCTGTTACTGCTGCAATAAGTGCAGTAGGAGTTGCGGTTGCGACCTATTATGCGGTAAAAGCTGAAAATAAGCCGACCGCTGCGCGGTTTGGCGCAATAACTGCGCTTATTTTTGCGGGACAGATGATGAATTTTCCAATTCAGCATGGTACCTCAGGGCATTTGCTTGGAGGGGTACTTGCGGCTGCCTTGCTTGGTACACCTTTTGGAATTCTGGCAATGGCTTTGGTGGTGGCAATTCAGTGTTTGGTGTTTTCCGATGGGGGTTTTTCCGTCTTGGGAGCTAATATTTTGAATATGGCATTAATAGGTGCTGGCTTGGGAGGTTTTATACGAACACGTCTCTTGAACAACTCATTATCTCCGCAGTCGTTTAAAGGTATGATTACGCTGAGTTCTATCGCATGGCTATCAATCATGATGGCTGCTTTGACCTGCAGTATTGAATTAGCCGTATCAGGCACAATTGCCTTTTCCAAAGTAGCTGGTGCGATGCTTGGTACCCACGCATTAATTGGTATTGGAGAAGGAGTAATAACTGTTGCAGCTTGTTTTCTCTTTGCTACAGCACCAACTAGCACTTCTAAGAGATGGTTTGCGGCAGCCCCATTAATGGCTTCGGTTGTGATTGCAACGATGTTAAGTCCGTTTGCAAGCGGTTTTCCTGATGGCCTGGAATGGGTAGCCGGGAAATACCAGTTTCTCCACGATGCGGCACCATCATTTGTTAGTCCGTTACCGGATTATT
>JAHJGZ010000192.1 GCA_018823795.1 Candidatus Omnitrophota bacterium | reverse complement strand
CCTTCACCGGCAGAAGGCTCCTGCAGATCTCCCGCCTCAAAACTGAAAAAGAACGACGAAACGAGATTGAAAACCTTTTATCAAGCATCGCAGTTAGTTCCTAAAGCTAAACCTTTTTACCGTATTATCCTCAACATCGGTTAATCTTATGGTGAAATCTTCCCCTGGCTTCATGTTAGGGACAAAAACTATTCCTGTCAGCATCCCATTAGGAGCAATTCTAGATTTATCCTGTATTGCTTTATAAGCATAATCATCTTGTATTTTTTGATTTGCATTAGCCGATCCCACACCATCAACAACTGCGGGAATTAATAGTGGCCAAATAAATAAGCCCGCAACCCCATAAGTTGTTGCCCTTCCAGCAGTGCTAAATTGGAATTTATCTGCCACTTCTTCAGCAGAATAGCATTGTTTATTAATATTTGCCTTAGAAAATTCGTATGTTTTGTCGCTTCTGTTATCTATCACCAGATATACTGGTTGAACATTTTTGGATTGCAATTTAAACTGAAAGACACGCTTTGTTTCCTTGGCATCAAGTATATCAACCGCTACATTTAATCCATCTTGCTCTTGCTTGTTATCATAAAGAAAAACATCACGCGTTGGCAAAACTCCCGCCCTGTAGGATGCGCATCCTTGCAATAAAAACATTCCTACCAGCGTTAACGACATTACTTTCTTCATAAATACCCCCCCTTTTTTTTATCAAATGCATCTATGCGTATCATCAATCTTATTTCTTTTGTCTTTTTTGTGCGCGATCATAGGCGGCGTCTACCCAATTTCCGAGATTCTCATAGCCATCATCATTAACCCAGTCATAGGTTTTTATGCCTTCATATCCAAGTTTAACAAAAGGATCATCACCTTTAACATCGGTCTTGCCAGATTGATTTTCAAGATTATGGATAAAAACACCAATTAAGCCGTTTCCTTTCTTCCAGCTCTGATTTATTTCATAATCAACGTATTCACGATTAGAAGTCTCTGCGCCGATTAATACAACTGTAACCGTGGTATTCTTTAATCCGTTATCTATTAGTCGTTTTATGGCCTCGTCACCTTTTTTCTTAGCTTCCTCCCACAGCGACGAATCAATAAACCCGGCTTCATCGAAACCTTCAACAACGTTAGAATTCCTCACTTGATTAACTCTCCATATTTCTCGCTGATAATGAAAAGCAAAATAAACTCGTCTAGCCATCTCTCACTCCTCCAAATACAGATTAATAATCTGAATTATAACGCTGGTCGTTTGGGTTAGTTTAATCTTCGGGTCATTCAATTTCTTAAACAGATTATGAATCTTCTTGTTATTTCCGAGATATTTTCTTCTCTTATTCCATACTTGTTGCCAAATTTTCTTAGATACAAAACCTGTAACTCCAATGGGAATAGCCCTCACACCTTTATTTATCGCAATATTAAATTCTTTCCATAACCCGTCAGCATCAATTAATTCATTCTTTTTGTTTTTCTTGTTCCCAAATACAAAAATTGCTATCCCGGCCATACCAATCATTTCTTCTCGATACTGTTGCCAGAGTTCGGGCAATTTTTGTTTACCCGTTACATACTGTGGAAAAGGACGTAACGTAAGACATTCTCCAACATGCTGATACTTGGTACTAAATACATGCTCTAACGCGCCATTAATAACGGCACTACCGACGCCTAATCCAAAGCCAGTAATAATCGAGAAATTGTTTCTGCATAAGTTCTTGCTTAAATTATGTAAGAATAATTGCGCGGATTTCTCTTTGTACTTACCATAATCATCGGCACTACCAGAAATAAATATGTGCTTAAGCTTATATTTATTTTCAATTCGTCTTAAAATTTTCGTAATTTCTGAATAATCATCAAGCAATACTGCGCTGATACAATATCGTTTAAGATCCTTTATCTGCAACTCCTGTTTCGTTTTAGCATATATGTAGTCCCTATTTTTCGGAAAACTCTTTTTTTGCACTCTTTGCATTAAGCAATAATGCTCTCGTTTATTTTCCCCGAGTAAATTTCGAATACGCCCGAGAATATAACTGATATTCGGATCACTAAAACTAAATCCAATGAAAAGAAACGTTTTTTGTACTAGATCTCCTTCCAAAGCCGTGGAAAATAGGTGCCTTGTCTTATCAAATTTCTCATAATCATCTTTGGTGATAACAGCATTATGAGGCTGTGAGACATCCCCATGCATTTTGTAAATTATTGCATCCCGTTTCGATAAGTTTGTCGATAGATTTTCTTTTTCCTTCTTTACATCTGGCGTCTTATCAGATTCTCTCAATGCATCTTCAATCAGAGTATCGTAATTTGTAGTCCAATATGTGGAAATTGGTAACCGTGCCAAAATTCGATGATTTTCATTTATTTGGGTTTTTTTCGCAAATTCGTCTAAAATCAGCTGATTGATTCTATGTCTGCCACCGTGTTCATTAATATAAAATTGGGTTAACGCTATTAAATCTGTCTCACGATCCACATCAAGCCTTAATTCTCTGGCAATGGGGCGCAATAATGATTTCCAATCCACAAAGCCAGAAGATTTCGACAATCCGGCACCGACAAAAACAGCCGCAGTATTGTCTTTCAATGCTTTCGTATAAATTTCAATGAATTTTTCTATCTCGGGTTTCATGCGCATGTTAACTTAGTAATTTTTTTAAATTATCCCAATCCCATTTATACAAACGTCCCCCATCTGGAACCGCAGTATAATCACCATCTTTATATCCGATTACCTGAAAAATAAATACGTTGAGATCTCGTGCAAATTTAACTTCCTTTAAGACGCCGGACGCCTTGTGTGTTTTAGACCCCACCATGATTAACACTACATCAGCTCGAGAAATTGCTTTCTTTGCTTTTTCTTCCCATTCTTTCTCCGGGGCGGCCTCCTTTAGAGAGCAATCAATAATTTCAAAAGGAGAATCGTCTAATTTCGACTG
>JAHJGZ010000191.1 GCA_018823795.1 Candidatus Omnitrophota bacterium | reverse complement strand
GGTATGGATCAGTAAAATCTGCAATCGTAAATGGATAATATCTTGCCCCTCGCCCAATCAGTTGTGCTTCCTGAACCGTCGTTTTTCCCGGCTTATTGCCTTTAGCGTCACGGCTATTATAAAGACGGACAATATCAAACAGATTGAGAACATCCCATCCTTCGTTTAATTTTTCAGTAGCAAAAACCGCACGAATTTCATTATTTCGATCTTCCAAAGAATTTAACATAATTTGTTTTTGCTCCAAGTCTTTATCATCATCAACCGTTAAGCATTTCTCTGGCGCAAAATCATTTTTGATTTCTGCTACCAAATTAGATAGTGAGATTTTCTGCTCCTTGAAAAAACGAAAAGCCTTTTGCAATGTGTCATCGTTGCTTTTAGCTTGTTGTTGAATTGCTTTTTCATTAAGCCCTGCAATGAGTTTATGAAAGGAATCCTTAAAGACACTTGAAACGACAATCTGCGGATTATGCTCTTTAGATATTCCTTCCTTGGGAATGCTTACCCTGTTGGCCTTAAACATAACTACCGGCTTTAATGCGATTTTGTGCTTTCCCGCTATTTTTAGACGGTACTGTGAAATAATCACCGCCGAAAGCACTCGCTCCATAATCGGCGCATCAATCTGTAACGTTCGCACATCTTTTGAAAATCCGTCCAAGCGATATTCTTTAAGATCGTACCGAAAAATTGCTTTGTCTTTATATTTTTCAATGATTTCCGGGTATTCCTGTTCAAGCCGGGCAGTAGCCGTAAATTCCAAAAGCACATTTTCTTTTTGGCTGTTGGCGTTCAAAATCCGCATTACTGTATTTTCCCAATTTCGGCGATCTTCTTCGTCAGTTCTGCTAATCTTGCCATTTGTTTCCGCCGATAAGTTATGCGCTTCATCGGCAATCAACACAATTCTCTTGTCCTCAAAATCTTCGTAAGTCAAAACATTTTCACGAGCGTAATTAAAGCGAGAATGCAAAAGCGAAGTAGTAGAAAAAATAATGTTTATGTCCTCATCATTAACGCCTTCAAAATTATCCACCACATTGATTTTTACCTCATTCCCGCCAAAAACTATTTTATCGGCAAAAAGATATTTTTTTGAAACCGGGTCGAGAAAATTGGCTTTGGTCTTTTGGATAATATTTCCAAGGCGGGTAAAGAAAATAAAATTACGGTAGCCTTTTTGGTACAAATACAAAATATTCGCCGCCATGATAAGCGTCTTACCAGAGCCAGTCGCCATGTTAAACATTAAATGTATCGGTTTTTGTTTTTGATGATACTCCTCGCAATAATAATAAAACCGTCCCAGCGTTTCTTTCTGATATTCGCGTGCCGGAAAAGCCGGATTGAGATTTTTCAAAATCTCCGATTTTTCTAACGCCTTGTTTTTGAAAACATCGGCACCAGCAAAGTTTTTATATGTATTAAATTCGTCGTATAGCATTACTATTTACCATTGTAAAAGCTACTATTGAGTGATTTATCTTCCTTGCTTACCCCGTATTCTTTATCTTCAATTTCGCTCAAATTGATATAAAGTTGATTTTTATCCAAACACTCGATCAAAAATTTCTTTTGGTCGACAAGAGAAAGATTGGAGTATCCTTTTGCATTTGCATCCATATTTTCTGGATCAACTTTGTAACTCAAAAAAGCAGATTCTTTCATTTCATTCCAAAGATTGCCAAGCTCTTTTCCAGTCTTTGCCTTTTTAATTTTTTCTACCCATCCCTCGTTCCATTTAGAAAGCTCCATATACACAAAATCCCCGCCACCTTGCCAATTGACATCTTTCGAAATACCAACACTCTCGCCCTTCATTACTTCTTTTAGCCTTGCTACGGCTGTATTTTCTATGTACTCCATTTGTTCAATGCCAATATATTGCCTATTTAATTTATGCGCAACAGCGCAAGTAGTTCCTGTGCCAATATGGTAATCGAGAACAATATCTCCTTTGTTTGTTGAAACTTCAATTATCCTTTTAAGTAATTTTTCGGACTTTTGCCCTTTAATTTCGTCAACGCCTAGCATTTTTGATACTTTTTCACCAGAATATGAAACGACAGCGATACTGTTAAGCTTATCGTAGATAGAAGAATTCCAAGTATCCTCTAACGGGTACTTTTCCGGCAGGCCAACTTCAGAGATATATGCGAGAAAATCTTCTCTATCTTTTTTATTTAATTTCAACTGCTCCAATTTTTCTAAAATTTCCTTCTTGTTGCCCGCATTAAATCTGTCTATAAAATCTTTCTTTGTATTGTACGCTTTGTTAAAGATAAAGGTATTTGGATCTTTCGTATAGAACAATATCGTATCGTGATTCCTTATGTAATTTTTTGCGACTGTTTTATACCCCGACAACCATCCTATTCTCCAAATAATTTCTCTTTGGAAATTATTTCTGCCAAAAACCTCATCCATTAGGATTTTTAGATAGTGCACCTCATTATAATCAATGTTCACATAAATACTTCCATCGCTTGCGAGTAACTGCTTTGCCAATTCAAGCCGATTTCTCATAAAAACTAACCATGTGGAATGATTAAAAGAATCATTATACGCAAATGTATTATCGGTATTGTATGGAGGATCAATGTAAATCAACCTCACTTTCCCAGCGAATTCTTTTTTTAGTGACGCAAGCGCCAGAAGGTTATTTCCTTTGATAATTAAATTGTCTTTGATCGTTCCCTTTTCGTCGCGCTTGAAGCCATCCAGTTTATGTTCGCCTTTTTTGTCTATCCTTTTAAAATTGGTAAAAACTTTGGCGTCCAGCAAACGATTGATATCGTCCGGTGCCAATGTTTCGTTATAAAAAATCTCATCTCGCTTTTGATCTTCCTTGGTCATTCCGCCTTCCAAGACGCAATCTTTGTAGGGCCAAGCCAAAACGACTTCTTTGGCCTCGCTTAAATACTCATATCCGGAAGTCAGCCCGATCTTATTTTTGAAAGCCGTATAAGAATCTGGCAAAAATTGTTTATTGGATACGAAGCGAATGAATTTTTCTTTATCAAAAATCAGCGCCTTTTCAACCTCAAAAAAGAAGTGTTCTTTTATGGCTTTGTCGGAAAGCAGAAGTTTTATGAGCGCCGGATCGTTCTTATGCGCCAATTCCTGCGTTTGATTTTTCAAAAGTACGCCGTCTTGCGAAACAAGACGCTCGTCTTTTTTTAATAACTTCAGCAAATCATCCATCAGATTTTGCATATATAAAACCTCCGTCCTTAATCGTATTGCTTTATTAAATTTGATGCCTGCTTCCCGATGGCCACAACTCTCTGTTAATAGCACCACCAGCGGTTTTCTATCATGTTAACTTATGCGGTACCGCCGCCTTATCACATGCTTGACTTGGGCCCACTTGGTCCCAACTTAGTCCCCACTTGGGCCACTTGGGCCTCGCGATTATGAACGCGAGTAGGCCCAATCTTGTTTACAAAAAGGGTATAAAACATTATAATATAAACGGCTATTGATTACCAGACAAAAATCCCAACAGAAGGAACATAACTTAAATGAAGCATTCAGATAATTTCAAATTAGTTATTGAGGCAATAGAGGCCGAACGGAACAATAACCCTTCAGCCAGTCTTATCGAGCTCCGGCAAACCAAAGAGAATAAATTAAACACCGTTCCGATCAATCATATCATAAACATCCTGCGCGATTTGGAGGCCGGGACTGGAGTGCTTAAAATCACAAAAGAAAACCGCCCTGAGAAAAAAGAAGAACCGTGGCCACAACTCTGGGATCCCCAGAAAGTTCGCGAATCTATTTACAATTCCGGTATCTCATTCACTATTGAAGTACTCGACTCTTATGAAGAATGGTTCGCCAATTATACCAAGGATCTCGCCAGCGGTCAGAAACCGCCTTCTCCCCCGGAGGCATCCGGTAAGCCCGCGTTAAAGCTTCCAGCTGATGCCAAATGGGAGGATATAACGATCAAGTTCGTTGATGGGCATAATGTGGACATCAAGTGCAAAAACAAAACCAGCCGCTCCGATTACAAGGAGATGGGATTTGAGGATTCAAAGAGCCGCAGGCCCAATAAACAGTGGGAGTTACTGCAACGGCTGGCGGAAAATAACGGCGAGATATCTTGGGAAAAGTTTGCCGCTGGTAAAAGCTCTTGCCTAAGGAAGACTGAGCAAGACTTCGGGTATGAATTTGACGAGGATAAGCCTCAAAACAAAGGCTTCTCAATAATCAAGGCGCCGGATAAGCTCAAGAAAACAAAGCAACTGCTTGCCCGGACGCTCAAAGCCTTTTTCAAAATAGATGAAGACCCCTTCTTCCCTTACGACGAAGTAAAAGCCTACAAGATCAAGATTAAACTCACTGCCTAAAGCAAAATTCACCGCCCTCTTGGTGAATTCACCACTCCCCGCAAAGATTTTTTTACCAATCTTTTATACACTGTTTTAAGAATTTATCTCCTTTAGGGTGATTTTTCGCCATCTATAGGTGAAGGCGGAAAATTATGCTATCCAAACAGGCAATTGAAGAATTTCAGGAAATCTACTTAAAGACCTACGGCAGGAAACTTCCGTTTGATGAGGCCGCGGAGCAGGCACATCAATTCCTGCGGTTCTTCAAGTTTGTTATTGGATATCCATTGGAACACCAGACAAAGGACGCTAAAGATGAATGAACAACGCATCAGCAAAATTTATGATTATAGAGACATAGGCGGATCAACAGTTTTTCAAGTCGTCCGGTTTGAGCCAAAGGGTTTCGCGCAGAGGCGGCCGCATAAAGATGGCTTTATCTGGGAATTAGGCGAGGTAGAGCCAATCCTTTACCGCCTGCCGGAAGTAACGCAGGCGATTGGTGAGGGCAAAACCGTCTTTATTTGTGAGGGTGAAAAAGACGCGGACAATCTTGCCACTTTAGGTTTCATTGCTACCACCTGCCCTATGGGTGCCGGTAAATGGCGAAACGCTTATACAGTGGCATTAAAAGGATGCCGGGAGGCGATAGTGCTGGCGGATAAAGATGAGCTGGGATGGGCACACGCCGAGACTGTGGCAAACGAATTATATTCGGCAGGTATTCCGGTCAAGCTGATAGAAATGCCTGATATTGAAGGCGCGGAGATTAAAGATGTTTCGGATTGGTTAGCGATAGGCGGCACACGTGAGGCGTTTCTGGACATCTTGAAAGAATACCCCGAATGGACACTTTCGCAAGATCCATATCCAGTTATAAATCAGGAATTACAACACCTGATCAATCAATATGGCGAGCCGTACTATTTAAGCAAAGACGGCGGCGTGACAGCTCTAAACCAAACTTTTTGGGCGAGCCTGCACCAGACCGAACATATTCAACTATTTGAGCC
>JAHJGZ010000190.1 GCA_018823795.1 Candidatus Omnitrophota bacterium | reverse complement strand
ATAATAAATATACCGAGTAGAATTGAGCTCGAGCTTACAAATTTCTTTCTCATTTACTTACTTTCGGGAGTCGGGGTCTTAGAAAAAAAATCGTTTTTTTGCTTCCGTGTTACTTCTTCGCATGCAGCAACAACTTTCTCTACAGTAATGCCTAGTCCTTGCGCGGTTTCTTTTTGAATGATTTTAGAAACATACTCTAGTCTTTCTTTTTTATTTTTTATTTTACTAATTTCCTTTCGATGCGCTTCTTCATATTTCACCCAAATTTGATCGTATTTCTGCATAATTCCTATTACTGATTCATCCTTGATCCCATCGTTACTCAGATTGTTCCTTAGTTTAATATTATTATTGCTCAACTGCACGTTATGCTCTTTCTGCACTTCTAAAACATTAACAATAAATCCTGCTACTACTATGACAAAAATTATAATACCTAATACACTCTTTCCATGTCTCACAGCATCACACCTCTCATTTTACCGCCCCCCCCTACATGGAACTTTCATCGTTATTATGAAATTCGCTCATGCAGTGTGCAAAGTTTTCAATATTAAAATATATATTTATATTTAGACCAACATTCGTAGAAAATTTTTGAAGGCGCCTAAACCCATTTAATGTGACGTCTTTATATGATATAATAAAATCGAATTGCTTCACATTTTTCACCACGACATCATCTTTCCATCGCCTTAATTGTCCAGAATCATCAATGTAACAATCACGAATGCTATCATTAGTCAATAATAAATAAAACATTACTGGAGATGAGACAGGGTGGAATATCCACTCCGTATTCTTTTTTTTTTGCGCACCATGTACTTTTTTTTCTAAATTCAAAATTCTGCAACTTTTCACCTTTTTTCGGTTAGATAACTGTTTTATTCGGGAAATCGTATTGACGATCGCTACTGCCCCTGTGTCGTGTGTATTGGGGCGGCAGATCCAAAAATCTTCACGATAATCATCTGCGGACAAATTAAACACCTTCGATAATATTTTAGTTCTTATAAAATATTCTTCGTATAAAAAGGGGGTGGGATACGTCAGTGCTAAAAACTGTATTACACCGAATATTATTATAAATGAAAATGCTGTATACTTTTTTTTAAAAATTATTCCATTCAATCCCACCGCTGTGATTATTGCAATAGCAGGTGCAATCGGCGCTAAATAACGAGCCAACTTCCAAGGGTGTAATGTAAAAAACACATAAGAAAATAAAATCCATGATATTACAATGCCTTTCTCACGTCCTACACTTTTAAGAAATGGAATGAACGCTATTAAAAATAAAACGAAATATATGGGCGATATACTAAAATCGGCTAAACAATATATATAGAATAAAATATTCTTGAGGGAGACAATTTTCAGTTGGGCATTGTTTCCTCCTTCAGCAATTCGTCGGAAACCATCACTTAAAATACCTTGTGGATCATGCAGAAACCATAAACTTAAGAAAACCATGGCTCCTAAAAAAAAAACGGCAATATTTTTAATTCTCTTTAAAAGAAATTTTTCTCTTAATAAAACAGTAAACTCATACAATAAAGGACAAAAAACGTAAATAAGAAAAGACTCTTTCGAAAGTGTCCCAACCCCTAAAGCGGCCCCCGCTAGAAAACTAAAAAAGGGATTTTTAAACCTATCACTATAAATCAAACAAGCCATAAAAGTAGTTACTGCTGCCATTAATGCAAATTCCATCATATAGAATCTTGATAAACCAAATGAGATTGGATAAAGCAAAACAAGAAAAGCGGCGAAGGAACTTGTTATCTTATTTCTCACCATTCTGTAGACAATACAATAAACAGAAATCAATAAGAAAGGCACAAAAAATAAGTTGCTTGAAATAGCGACATACTCATTAACAGGAAAAAAATGATATAAAATATTGGTGAAGATAAATATTCCCGGAGAACGATAACGTGAAGAAATATCTACCTCATTCCTTAAAAACTCTATACTCGTTCGAAGATGAACAAGCTGATCACCAACAAAAAGTTCAGTACATCTTTTAAGATAGCTATAATTATTAATTCCAAGCAAAATAACTATTATTATAAAGATGAAAAAAACTTTACAGTGGTTCAAGTAACCAGAAGTCAGCTTTTCATATAACTTCTTACTTTGTAGATTATGCATACTGCTCAAACTCCGTACCCTCACATAAATTATGTTCTTGAACGTGAATCCCTAAGTTATCAGTTAAATCAATTAAAGCACGAGCTCTCTTTACTCTTTGTGGATAATCATTGTTTCCGTCCTTTGAATACCACAGATAATGCCAATTATCGGCGGGGAAACACAATCCATAGTCTTCCGCGTGGTTAAAAAGCTCCGTTCCATGTACAAGATGCAGTGTATTAATCGACTTGATGCGATCGATGAACGTATGATTTCTCCTCAGAAAAGCTTCTGTCTTTTTAAATTCTGCGTCATTTTCACCGGGTAACCCAACAATAATAAATAATTCTGTCTGAATACCGGCTTCGTGAGAATTTCGAATCACTACTTCAGCTTCATTCACGGTAAAGATACGTCCCTTCCCAATGTTTTGAAGAATTTTGTCTGAGCCGCATTCGAGGCCCCATTGAATTTTACAGCACCCTGCTGCCCGCATTTTTTTAAGGAGTGGCAATGTCATCTGTCGATATGGAATACCCTGCCCCTCCCAGCGTATAGGCAAATTCCGTTCTGCGAGCAGATCACAAACTCGCTCTAACTCTTTTACATTTCCATTTAACAAATTATCACATACAACAAAATAATTAACGTTATGCTGCGCATGCTGAAATGCAAGTTCTTTGATAATATATTCTGCACTTTTCATTCGAAAGGGGCCAAGAAGGTTTTTCCCTTTACAAAATGCACACGAGCTTATACATCCACGTGACCACTCAACAATAAGGCTTCCCCCATCATACAGAGCAAAATCAAATTCTTCATACGTAGGATGCGGAATGGAATCTATATCACTAATATTTTTTTGAACAATGAGAGGCTTTTTCATTTCGTCCTCAACGGAAAGGGCAAAATTCCTTTTTCGATAGTCCGAAAGAAGTGCTGAAAGAATCTCTTCTCCTTCCCCTACGACAAAATAGTCAAGCGAGGAACCTATGTATTCCATGAAAATCGCTCGCTGTTCGGGGGTTGAGGTAGCAGGCCCACCAAGTATAATCCGTTTTGAACGATTTTTATTAAGTATTTTACGTATCATATCTATAGTTACTCTTTCTTTTGGATCAACAACTGAAAATCCAATAATGGGAGCATCGTACTGTAGGATACGTTCAACCGCCCACGCTATGTCTAGAGAAAACTCGCCTACTAATTCCTGTATTTTTTGTGGATTACTCCACCAGTTTTTATATTCAGGTAACCACAATTTGTGCCACTTTGGATCAACTCTGCGATAAAGACCGATATTAAAATCAAACACATCGGCACGTATACCTTTTGAACGGAGATAGGTCGACAAATAGGCAAGGCCGACAGGAGGGTTATGTACCCCCCACGGAGGTGATGTTACCAAAAGTATATCATTATGCTTAGGAGCATTATTTCGTTTTTTGGTCAATTGTGACAAAATAGCCTCCTGCACCGATTGATCTCCATCTTTCAAATTATAATCGGTATTAACTTTTATCCCTAAATTACTAAGTTTTTTTTGAAGTTGCTCGGTTCTCTCTTGCCGGAGTGTTACGGTATTGCCCCCATCTTTACTGCACCACTTATAACCATCCCATCGCTCAGGAATGATAATGTCATATTTATCCGGATGCTCAAAAAGGTCGGTACCGCGTGCAACTTGACATTCAGTTACAAAATCCGCACAGTCAATCCACGTCTTATTTCTACTCGCAAAATCTATTGTTTGCAAAAAATCATCTTCCGTCTCTCCCGGAAATCCCGTAATAAAATTAACTGACGTTCTGAGGCCGGCATCATGGGCTAACTGTATATTGCGCTCAGCTTCAGCTACAGAAAACGGCTTTTTCATTCTCCTGAGAATATTTGCAGAGCCCGATTCAATACCGAAATAAACAACCTGGCATCCTGCTAATTTCATTTTGTCGTACACACACTTATTCATCTTAGAATGTGCAACAACATTACAATCCCACTGAATGTGCCAATTCATTTTTACTATTCCATCGCATATAGCGGCAAGTTGTCCGGGGTTGACATTCACAACAGAATCAAAGACTGAAAAATTATACCTTTTAACATTTTCAATATAATAGCGCAGCTCATTCATAATGTTCTCGACGCTTCTTTCCCGATAGTGCTTCCACGCATTTCGTATTTCACAAAACGAACATTGTCCCATACAACTCCGTGACCAAAATAATGGTATCGGACTGTCAGCATATTTTTCAATATTCAATCCTGGATATAATGGATACGGAACATGATTTAAATCTTGTATCGATTTACGCGCTTGAAAGTCTGCATATCCTTTTTCAAGAGAACAACATCCGGGAATATCACGGAAATGATTATATGTTTTATATTGTTTAATAAGTTCTGATAGGCTTTCTTCCCCCTCACCAATAACGAATGCATCGATCAGTTTATCCTGCTCAAGCCATCCGTTACGGTCCTCTTTATAAAAACACGCCATCCCGCCAGCGATAATTGAAACATTCGGACGTTGTTCTTTTATT
>JAHJGZ010000189.1 GCA_018823795.1 Candidatus Omnitrophota bacterium | reverse complement strand
CGATCTCTCTGCCTTTTTCTATATCGCCGGCATAAATGCAAAGCACGATATCCAGCTTGTCTTTTAACTGTTGTAACAGGCGAATTTTAACATTGGGGTCATACCCGGGGAGGACTCTTGCGGCGTGATAATCAAAACAAAGTTTTCCGCCAAACTCAAGATATAATTTATTATTGAATTGTTTTACTCTTTTAAGAATAGCTTCTGATTGTTGCTTCAAATACTTTTCGTTATCAAAACCGGTCTTCTTTTTGGTCATAATTGCTCCTTATAAGGGACAGCGCCCTTTTTTCCTGCTTAACGCTTATTGCCAAAAAAAGGGCGCTGTCCCCTATTCGTGTCTTATGCCTTCACACACTCTGCATTTTTTAATAATGCATGATAGTCCTGCAACGCTTTTGGCTCTAGTTTTTTCTTTTGTACTGCTTCAATGCCCTCAACGCTTGCTTCTGCTGCAGCGACAGAGGTAACATACGGCACTTTCTGCTGTATTGCTATCATCCGAATATAACTATCGTCATACTTACTATCGCCGCCGATAGGAGTATTAAAAACAAGATGTATTTCCTTATTTTTTAGGGCATCGGCCAGATTCGGTCTTCCTTCTTGTATCTTTTTTATGAGGTTATTCGTGATGCCATTCTTTTCCAAATAATTACTGGTCCCTTCAGTTGCACAAATAGTAAATCCGAGTTTTTTAAGACGTTTTGCGACTGGCAAAAATGCTTTCTTGTCCTTTTCTGCAATTGTAAATAATACATTTCCTTCGGTCGGTAATTTTGTCCCTGTCGATTCCTGCGCCTTATAAAAAGCGAGCCCGAATGATTCTCCAATCCCCATCACCTCACCGGTTGCACGCATTTCAGGTCCGAGCAACGGATCGACTTCAGGAAACATATTAAACGGGAATACTGCTTCCTTTACGCCAACATAGGGAAGCTTCCATTTTCTGAGTTCCGGAAAATCTTTCAGCTTCTTTCCGAGCATGATTTGTGTTGCTATTCGTGCTATGGAAATTCCGGTCATTTTCGAAACAATGGGCACGGTACGTGATGCACGCGGATTTGCTTCAAGAACATATACTTTATCATCACAGATTGCATATTGAATATTCATCAACCCCACGACATTTAATTCTTGTGCGATTGTTGCGGTATATTTTTCTATCTGTTTAAGATGTTTGTCTTTAATTGTCCTCGTTGGAATAGAACACGCCGAATCTCCTGAATGAATGCCCGCCAGCTCTATGTGTTCCATAACTGAAGCAACAAAGGTTTGTTCTCCGTCACACAGTGCGTCAACTTCAGCTTCAATAGCCTGTTCAAGAAAACGATCAATCAGCATCGGATGCTCAGGAGAAACCTTAATAGCTTCGAGTGCATATTTACGCAGTGACACTTCATCGTAAATAACTTCCATGCCGCGGCCCCCTAATACATATGACGGGCGAACCATAAGCGGATACCCAATTGTGTGAGCAATCGTTATCGCTTCTTCATATGAACGTGCCGTGCCGCTTTCTGGCTGCAAGATATCAAGTGCAATCATTCTTTCACGAAATCGCTCTCGATCCTCGGCTAAGTGGATATCCTCAGGCGTTGTTCCAAGAATTGTTACCCCATTATCCTTAAGTTCTTGTGCAATATTAAGAGGTGTCTGTCCGCCGAATTGTACAATAACCCCTTCTGGCTTTTCTTTCTCATAAATAGTAAGGACATCTTCAACGGTTAAGGGCTCAAAATAAAGTTTGTTTGAAGTGTCATAATCGGTTGAAACTGTCTCTGGATTACAGTTGACCATTATTGATTCAAACCCTTCATCACGCAGGGCAAAGGCTGCATGAACGCAGGTGTAATCGAATTCGATTCCTTGGCCAATTCTGTTCGGCCCGCCACCAAGAATCATAACTTTTTTATTCGGTGAAACCGGTACTGAATCTTCAGCACTGTAGGTCGAATAATAGTAGGCAGCATTTTCAACACCGCTGACCGGCACCGCTTCAAAGCGGCCATGTTTTCCAATGGCAATACGACGATCTCTCACTTCTTTTTCTGTAATATTAAAGAGCCGTGCTAAATAGCGGTCTGAAAAACCCCATTCCTTTGCCTTGGCAAGTTCTTTATCAGGCAATGCTTTCCATGTTTGTTTGAGCAATCCTTCTTCAAATTCAACCAGTTCTTTCATTTCATTGATAAAATATCGGCCGATGAAGGTCATTTCATAGAGCTCTTCAACACTCATTCCTTTTCGGAGTGATTCATACATTAAGAAGATACGCTCACTTGAGGGATTAACCAATCTCTTTTTTAATTCATCGAGAGAAAGTGTCTTAAAGTCTTTCGCACCTCCGAGCCCATAGCGTTTAATTTCCAGCGATCGGATTGCCTTTTGAAATGCTTCTTTAAATGTCTTCCCAATGCTCATCACCTCACCAACAGCTTTCATTTGCGTTCCGAGAATATCTTTAGCTTGTGGAAATTTTTCAAATGCCCATCGCGCAAATTTAATCACGACATAATCCCCGCTCGGTTTATATTTCTCAAGAGTGCCTTCTTTCCAATACGGAATTTCGTCCATGGTAATGCCAACGGCAAGTTTCGTTGAAATTCGTGCAATGGGAAAACCGGTTGCCTTTGACGCAAGAGCAGATGAACGTGATGTTCTCGGATTAATTTCAATAACGACCAGGCGATCATCTTTAAGGTTGTGGGCAAATTGGATATTCGTCCCACCAATAACCCCAATTGCATCGACTATTGTATAGCACAAATCCTGCATTTTCTTCTGTAATAGAGTTGAAACCGTTAACATCGGTGCTGAACAAAAACTATCTCCCGTATGTACCCCCATCGCATCGATATTTTCAATAAAACAAACAGTGATTTTTTGATCTTTCGCATCTCGCACAACTTCAAGTTCTAACTCTTCCCAACCAAATACCGATTCCTCAACAAGCACTTGATGTACGAGACTCACGCTAAGCCCTCGGGCAACAATTGCTCTGAGTTCTTCAACATTGTATGCAATCCCGCCACCGGTACCCCCCATCGTGTACGCCGGTCGCAAGACAACCGGATAGCCAAGTGTTTCCGCAATTTTTTCTGCTCCTTCAACCGAATGACACGGATCAGACTTCGGCATTTCTATGCCGAGTTTATTCATCGTGTCTTTAAAAGCAATTCGATCCTCACCGCGCTCAATTGCATCGGCTTTGACACCAATCATCTCAACACCATATTTTTTTAGGATACCGTTTTTATACAGACTTGATGAAAGGTTGAGTCCTGTTTGACCACCAAGATTGGGGAGCAGAGCATCAGGCCGTTCTTTTTCAATGATCTTTTCAAGAGATTCAACGGTCAATGGCTCGATGTAGGTTTTATGCGCCATACCCGGATCGGTCATAATCGTTGCAGGATTTGAATTCACCAGGACAACCTCATAGCCTTCTTCCTTTAATGCCTTACACGCCTGTGTTCCTGAATAATCAAACTCACACGCTTGCCCAATAATAATTGGTCCTGATCCGATGATTAAGACTTTATGGATATCCGTCCGCTTAGGCATACTTCACTCCCCTGGTTTTATACAGATTAATAACTATATGAAGGTTCATATTATACACGGTTGATTAATCAATTGTTTGATTAGAGGGTAAAAAAAACTGCTTTTGGGGACAATACTATACGGTAAAAACATGATTATGTAAAGATAAATGACACCGCATTCTGACCTCCACGGCCAGAATGCGGTTATAACTGTTAATTTGTCAATTGATTACTACTTACACTAACCCCTGGTCGAGCATTGCATCAGCAACTTTTACAAATCCACCGATGTTTGCACCTTTTACGTAATCAATATATTTTCCGGCTTTGCCGTATTTTTCACACTGTGCATGAATTGCGATCATGATCCCGTGAAGTTTTGTATCTACTTCTTCACGTGTCCACGCCAATCGTTGGCTGTTTTGAGACATCTCAAGGCCAGACGTTGCAACACCGCCGGCATTTGCTGCTTTACCCGGGCCATAGCATATCTTCGCATCTTGAAATACCTTAATACCTTCCGGAGTGGTCGGCATATTCGCCCCTTCACCAACTGCCGTACATCCGTTTTTAACCAATACTTTCGCATCAGCCCCGTTAATTTCATTCTGTGTAGCAGAGGGAAAAGCAACGTCACACGTTACTCCCCACGGCCTCTTGCCTTCATAATAATCACAACCGAACTTTGTCGCATATTCTTTAATGCGGCCGCGTTTCACATTCTTAAGTTCCATGACAAATGCTAATTTTTTCTCATCGATACCCTTCGGATCATGAATAGTGCCGCTTGAATCTGACAACGTAACACACGTGCCTCCTAATTGATTCACTTTCTCCACCGTGTATTGTGCAACATTTCCTGAACCAGAAACGGTACACACTTTACCTTTCAGTGAATCCCCCTGCGCTTCTAACATAGCCTGGGTAAAATAAACGCATCCATATCCGGTCGCTTCAGGCCGAATAAGACTACCGCCCCAGTTAAGGGCTTTCCCCGTGAGAATACCGGTAAATTCATTGCGCAATCTTTTATACTGACCGAACATAAATCCAATTTCACGTCCACCAACGCCGATATCACCTGCCGGAACATCGGTGTCAGGGCCAATGTGGCGGAAAAGCTCTGACATAAAACTCTGGCAGAATTTCATTACTTCATTGTCAGATTTACCCTTTGGATCAAAATCAGAACCACCTTTACCACCCCCCATAGGAAGGGTCGTCAGAGAGTTCTTAAACACCTGCTCGAATGCAAGAAACTTTAAGAGTCCCAAATAGACCGTTGGATGCAGGCGAAGACCGCCTTTATAGGGACCGATCGCACTGTTCATTTCAATGCGAAATCCTCGGTTGATCTGTACCTCCCCCTTATCATCAAGCCACGGGACACGGAACATAATAACTCGTTCCGGCTCTGCAATTCTTTCTAATATCTTCGTATCCTTGTATTTTTGATTCTTTTCGATATACGGTATGGTGGATTCTGCAACTTCCAGTACCGCCTGATGAAATTCGACTTCGCCAGGATTTTTCTTTATAATCCCTTCCATAAACTTTTTTACTTTTGCGTCTGACATGTTCCTCCTCCTTTAAATGAGCACGTAACTTATAGAAGTTCAGAATGAACAACATAAGTTACTGTGCGAATTTATCCCGTAAAATGCGAAGCATTTTATCGGGGCAATGTATTTGACCGAATTAATACTTTGCATGTTACAACAGGCAAAGTATATGTTCAAACTAACCACTAACTATTTTCTCTCTTACCCCTGCTGACGTCCATCCCCGCCTACCGCCAAGCAGGCTGGACTCGCAGGGATTGTTTCCCTTCTTCGCTAATGCTACGAAGGACCTAGTCCTACGAAGCCTTGGCGTAGTAGGGCATCCTAAAACAAAAAAAAGGCGTCTTCCTTAACGAAAGACACCTTTGTCTTCACTCTTTGCCAGCACATCTTCGTACCTGCAAACGACTAATCAATTGTGTAAATTTTTGATTATAGTATCATTTAAGTTTTGAAGAGTCAAACAGAATTTGCTTAACTAATTACATTCTTGTCTTGGTGTGCAGCAGTTTTTTTTACTTTTTCCTAAAAAAGATTTCCGCCGTAACAATCATTAGCAACGATCACCGGGAACTCGTCAACTTCTATACGTCGTATCGCTTCAGGACCGAGGTCTGGATAGGCAACAATATCTACTTTTTTTATGCACCGAGCAATGAGCGCTCCGGCACCGCCAACGGCAACAAAATAAACAGCCGTATTTTTTTTGAGTGATTCAACAACATTATGACTACGAGATCCTTTTCCTATCATCCCCTTCAACCCTTTGGCAATAAGCTGCGGTGTGTAGGCATCCATTCGATAGCTCGTGGTAGGACCAGCTGAGCCGATCACCTTCCCCTGTTTGGCCGGTGTCGGACCGACATAATATACGACGTGGCCTTTAACATCGAACGGCAAATCTTCTCCTTTATCCATATGTTCTATTAATCGTTTATGGGCAGCGTCTCGAGCGGTGTAGAGAAAGCCGCTTAACAACACCGTATCACCGGCATGCAATGTACGAACGTCATCTTCGCTTAACGGAGTCTTCATCTTTATAGTTTCATTTTTTTTCACAGAATCGCCTCTTTATGTCGAGCAGAGTGACACTGGATATTTACTGCCACCGGTAAACTTGCGATATGACATGGATGTGCGTCAACAAATACCTCTAAAGCAGTTATTTGTCCCCCTAATCCCATGGGTCCAATACCTAAATTATTTATTTTTTTTAAAAGATTTTTTTCTAAATCGGCGTAAAAAGGATCGGTATTTCTTGTGCCAAGTGGCCGTAACAAGGCTTGTTTTGCCAGTAATGCGCATTTTTCAAATGTTCCCCCAATTCCCACGCCAACAATAATCGGTGGGCACGGATTGCCACCGGAACGGTTTACTCTATCAACAACAAAATTCTCTACCCCTTTTAATCCCTCACTCGGCAACAGCATACGAATCTCACTCATATTTTCACTGCCGGCCCCCTTCGGTGCAACCACGATTTTTAACCGGTCTCCGGGCACTATGGTCGTATGAATCACCGCCGGTGTATTATCACCGGTGTTCTTTCTCCTGAAAGGATCGCTCACAATAGATTTTCGCAAACATCCCTCCTGATATCCTTGACGCACCCCTTCATTGATCGCCTGATCGAGATCACCGCCCATGATTTGTACCTCTTGCCCAATCTCTAAAAAGATTACGGTAAAACCGGTGTCCTGGCATAACGGCATCTTTTCTTCTTTTGCTATGCGGGAATTTTCTATTAGTTGCTTTATAATCTCCTTGCCCATAGGCGATTTCTCAAGAGTAAGCGTTTTCGTAAGCGCAGCAACAATATCCTCCCCAAGAATACAATTCGCTTCTATGCACATTGTTTTTACTACTTCTATAATTTGTTGAGTTTTTATCTTTTTCATATCGTTATCTTTTTAATATTTTTTTTGACTATCTCAGCAGAAGAGTGCAGCGCATTTTTCTCTTCCTTCGTGAGTTTTATTTCAACAATCTTTTCAATCCCGCCAGCACCTAGAATGACCGGCACACCCGCATACACATCCGTAAGGCCGTATTCACCTTTTAAATATGCGGCACACGGTATGAGTCGCTTTTTATCTTTCAAGATCGCCGCAACCATTTCCGTTGCACACGCACCGGGAGAATAGTACGCACTCCCCGTTTTAAGATGTGCAACTATTTCGCCGCCCGCTTTTCGTGTCCGTTCCACAATTTCGTCTATTTTTTTCCCGGATAGTAATTCTGTTATAGGTACCCCGCAGACAGTACAGTATCGAGGTAGCGGTACCATCAAGTCACCATGACCGCCTAATACAATAGCGTGTGTATCTGCAACGGATACATTTAATTCTCTCGCTACAAATGCCCGAAAGCGGGCAGAATCTAAAATTCCGGCCATGCCAAGTACTTTGTTTGGTGAAAATCCGCTTACCTTCAAACACACATAGGTCATAATATCTAATGGGTTGGTTACCATTATGATAATACTGTTGGGGGATTCCTTCGCGACTTTTTCAGTAACCGATTTAATGATCTCAGTATTTTTGATCAAGAGATCTTCTCGACTCATGTTAGGTTTTCTCGCCAAGCCACTCGTGATGACAACAATATCAGAATGTGCCGTATCTTTATAATCATTCGTCCCGGTTATAATACTGTCAAACCCCCTCACCGGACTCGCCTCAAGAAGGTCCAGAGCTTTCCCTTGGGGCAGGCCATCAATGATGTCTACCAGTACCACGTCAGCCAGTTCATCCTGAGCAATATACTGGGCTACCGTAGCCCCGACGTTTCCCGCACCAATTACCGATACTTTATTCTTCATAATAACATCCCTCAATAGATATTAGAGTTTAGATGATTTATTATTAATTATACCCTGTTCCCATCGCGTCTTGAGTCCTGGATTGTCTATCCACGACAATACATAGTCGGTATATTTTTCTCCGGTCACCCCCGTATCTCGTCCGGTAATGACCATTTTCTTTTCATATTGACCGCATACTTCCAAAGCCATCTCTACTTTCTCAGCACGTTCGGAATATCCAATATGCCTCAGGAGCATAGCGCTGGCTCGAATCATCGAACACGGATCGGCAAATGTATCGCGGCCTTCTTTGACCATGCGGGGTGCACTGCCGTGTATTGCTTCAAACATAGACCATTTTTTACCGATATTTGCACTACCGGCGGTACCAACGCCCCCTTGCAATTGAGCTGCTTCATCCGTTAAAATATCACCATACAGATTCGGAAGCACCATCACTTTAAATTCTTTGCGGCGAGCAGGGTCAATAAGCTTCGCTGTCATAATGTCAATATACCATTCATCCAAGCGGATTTTAGGATATTCTTTTCCGATACGAAAAGCAACTTTAGAAAAACGGCCGTCTGTCGTCTTCACCACATTCGATTTGGTAACGACAGTTACTCTATCAATCTTATTTTTCTTTGCGTATTCAAACGCCATGCGAATTATCCGTTCAGCCCCTTGTTCAGTGATAACTTTAAAATCAACACTTAAATCCTTTGATACATCAAAGCCCTTTGAACCTAACACGTAGGCCCCTTCGGTGTTTTCTCTGAAAAAACACCAGTCAATTCCTTCTTTTGGAATTCGTACCGGTCGTACATTCGCAAAGAGATCGAGATAGCGGCGCATGGCGACATTGGCACTTTCAATGTTGGGCCACTTGTCTCCTGCTTGCGGCGTTGTTGTCGGCCCTTTGAGGATTACATGGCACGATTTTATCTCTTTTAAAACATCGTCAGGAATCGCTTTTTTATGTTGTGCTCTATTTTCAATCGTCAGTCCATCGATATCTTTAAATGTCACCTTGCCACCGGCAACCTCATCCTTAAGGACATGTTCTAAAACAGCTTGTGCATGTTTTGAAATAATCGGGCCGATGCCATCACCCCAACAAATGCCGATAATGATAGGTTTCAATGTTGAAAAATCGGTCCAGCCGGCACTTTTTTTCATTTCTTCAATACGATTAAGCTGTCCTTCAATTATAGCGCCGAATTTTTCTTTTGCATTTTCAATCAGTTCTTTCGACATATTCTTCTCACTTGTATTAGTAATCAATTTGTAGATTTATTTATCTTCGTTACTTTGAAACAATTATACATAATATTATAGCAAATAGCGACTCCAATAATACGGGTATGGAGCGCGCTGACGCACGGAAAATATTACGTTTTCGGCTTTATAGCGTTGGAAAATTCTAGGATGAGTGTTTTAATCGAATGTGTCTCAGAACGTGCCCTGATTTAACAAAGGTACCGTTGTCACATCCGGTTACATTACAGAAAGATATTGCGTTATTAAAATCCAATGTAGGGGTCAATCCTATTACCACCATGTCAGCATCAGTCTTACAATTGCAGTTAATAAGCTTTTCGAAGGCGACGCCACAATGGGGACAATACAGTTCATCTTTTACCCCGTCTGCTAATGTACCCGATAAGATAATCTTGTCAAAATCTCCTTCGAGTGCGGAAATAACAAATTCTCCTTCCATCCCCGGCCGCTTAAATTTAATCTTTAAACCAGGTGATCCGTTGATTTCGTGAGCCGTGTCAATTATAGTACACCCCTTTGGACAATACGCTTGATCGACAATGTACCTCACTTCGTCTTCACTCGCGCTTGATTTATTTTTCTCCCGTTTACTCAGCGGTATATTCAATCGTCCATCTTTGTTAAATATTCCCATATCGTACCTCCTTCTATCTATTATTGCTTCGTCTTTAAATGCTCAACGATCGATCGAGCGGCTCGCTTTGCCATGCCCATTGCCTCAATAACCGTTCCTTCACCGCCGACAATGTCGCCGCCGGCAAAAACGCCGGGAATCGATGTTTCCATGGTCTCAGGATCAACAACGATATCACCCCATTTATCTGTTTTTAATGTAGGGGTTACACTTGTTAATACTTGGTTAGCTCCTAAGCCAACCGCAATCACCGCCTGATCACACGGAAGATCAAAGTCGCTTCCTTCCTGTGGTATAGGCCGTCTCCTACCTGATGCATCAGGCTCTCCGAGTTCACATTGAAGAGCACTCAGTGTATGGACAAAACCGTTTTCACTTCCCTTAAATTCTATTGGTTGAACAAGAAGGCGGAAGGTGATTCCTTCTTCTTTTGCGTGTTCGATTTCAAGCCGCCGTGCCGGCATCTCAATTTCGGTCCGTCGATAACAAATAGTCGTGTCAGGTTTCATCCCCTGCATATTTTGTAATCGAATGGCGCAACGCGCTGCATCCATTGCCGTATTTCCGCCGCCAATCACAACAATATGATCACCAATATTAATGGGCGTATGATACTTCGGAAATTGGTATGCTGACATAAGATTGATACGGGTTAAAAATTCATTTGCCGAGTACACATTACACAGCTCTTCTCCCGGAATTTTAAGGAAGCCTGGAATACCGGCACCGAGCCCGAGAAATACGGCAGAGAAACCTTCGCTAAACAGCTCCTCAAGCGTTTTGGTTTTACCGATAATAATGTTTGGGCATATTTCAACACCAAGCTTCTGCAAGTAATTAATTTCCTCGTCAAGAATAGTCCGCGGAAGTCGAAACGGCGGAATACCGTATTGCAAGACACCACCTGCTTTGTGTAATCCTTCAAATATGACGACCCGCATACCGCTACGAGCCAGTTCACCGGCGCAGCACAACCCCGCGGGCCCCGCCCCAACAATAGCTACTTTCTTTTCTGCCAACGAACTGTCTCGAGCTGTTTGTCCACCGAGTTTGTGCTGTATACCGTAATCGCCAATAAACCGTTCGAGAAAATGAACATTGATTGCCGCCTCGGAAGCAAACGGCTCTCCTTTTTTCGTTAATACACAGGTTTTTCGGCATTGATATTCTGCAGGACACACGCGACCACACAGAGAAGGAAAATTATTTTTCTCACGAATGGTACTATACGCCCCCGCATAATTACCCTCGGTAATTTGTTTGATAAATGTTTTGATATCAATACCAACAGGACACCCTTGAATACAAACGGGATTTTTACACTGCAGACAGCGCGCCGCCTCCGCGCACGCTTCATCTTCAGTATAGCCTAGGACAACTTCATCAAACGATGCTGAGCGTTTTTTCGCGTCGAGTTCTTGTATTGAAATTGGTTTTTTTTTCATAGTGTGTCCAATTTACAGATATGTGATTCTTTGCTTTTATATATATTGGTCCGTTTTTCGAACATATCCCAATCGACCGCATGGCCGTCAAATTCAGGGCCGTCAACACAGGTAAATTTTGACGTGGCATTAATGCTCACCCGGCAGCCCCCGCACATACCGGTACCGTCAATCATGAGAGAATTAAGCGACACAATAGTTTTGACGCCATATTCGTGTGTAATACGCGAGACAAATTTCATCATCGGAATAGGTCCGACGGCATAGACGACATTATAGTGCGCTGTTGAAAGTAAATCTTTCAAAACTTCAGTGACAAACCCTTTGCGCCCGACGGTACCATCATCAGTAGTGATATGAGTGGTACTGCTTACCGCCTCGACTTCATTCTTTAAGATAAGAAGATCTTTAGACTTCGCACCGATAATTGCAGTGACCGTATTGCCTGCATCCTGAAATGCCTTTGCAACGGGATACATAACGGCAACGCCGACGCCGCCACCCACGACAATGACATTACCGAAGTTCTTCATTTCAGTTGCATGCCCAAGCGGGCCAACTAATGCGTAGAGACTATCTCCCGGGTTGAGTTTTCCCAGGAGTTTGGTTGAAAAACCGATCTCCTGTACGATCAAGATAATAGTCCCCTTCGTCGGGTCACGTTCCACAATTGTAAGAGGAATACGTTCCCCTACCTCACTCACCATAAGGACAACAAATTGCCCCACCTGTGCTTTTTGGGCAATCGATGGCGCATGAATAGTGAATTTAATAATCCTCACGCCGTTCGCATCAACTAAAATTTCTTTTTGGAGTATTTTCATAAATGACACCATAACTTACGGAGTTCACAGAACGACGTAAGTTATTTTGCTGAATTTATCCCTGCCGCTTTGATTTGCTTGACTGCTCAATGCGTACACATTCGAATCAGGCAGGGATACTGTTTCAAGTACGCATAGCTTCAGCTGTTAATATTGACTCGGCTATTTCCTTCATCGTCTTTCGCGTTGCACTAATTTTACGTACTCGTACTACAAATTTTTTTAAAAATAAAGGCGCCTTTTTTATGAAAGACGCCCTTGTCCTTATCTTTTTGATTACACATCATCGTGCTATCAATTAATTTCCAACGTGTGCGAAATAATATCACTATATTTCTAAGGAGTCAAATATAATTTACCCCGTTAGAGATTTTTCTTTATGCACCGATATGACAAGATTATACGTCTGTGCTATCTTTCCGATTCATTTTTATACCCCGCCATTATCTCTAACGGGGTTCATACAACCATTTCCGTCAACACATCACTTTTCTTAAGCGTCTTTTTTTGATCTGCATCGATATTTCCTGTCGGACATTTGCCATTCCAACAGTAAAGACATAATTTTTCCTGAGGAATGCCAATGGCTTCTATCATATCCTCCAGACGTTGATATTGCAATGTGGTAACACCGAGATCTTTTCTGATCCACTCAACCATTTTTTTATATTTATCAGTTTTTTCATCCATGTACTCACTCACATCCTCAATATCTTCCCCTTCAAGTTCCTTAATCGCTTTTCGAGCTGCTAATTCATCGATAGAACGGGTTGAAAGACAAAAACGGCATGGATACATCAGCGGCGGACAGGCAGGCCGAACGTGAAGCTCTTTCGCACCGTTGTCCCAAAATTTCTGAACGGTGAAATTTTTAAGCTGTGTTCCTCTCACTATCGAATCTTCACAGACCACAATACTGTTACCATCGATAACATCTTTAATGGGGATTAGTTTCATGCGAGCTACCTTATCTCGGATCTCTTGCGTCGGCGGCGTATAACTTCTGCCATAGCCCGGCGTGTATTTGACCAGCGGCCTTCGAAAAGGAATTTTTGCCTCCATTGCATAACCAATAGCATGTGCAGTACCAGAATCAGGCACACCGCTCGCTAAATCAGCTTTTACCGTATCCCGTTTTGCAAGAAAACTACCGCACCGTTCCCGAGCACGTTCGGCTGACACACCTTCATAACTTGAAGCGGGAAAACCGGTATAAATCCACAAAAATGTGCAAATTTGAGACGCGCCAGAATCCATGTGCTCAACCGTTTGCATCCCCTTATTATTCAGAAGAACAATCTCACCCGGTTCAATCAATTTTTCGATTTTAAAATCGAGATTTGCAAATGAATCGGTTTCTGAGGCAATTGCAAAATCCCCTCCGCGTTTTCCAATGGTAAGCGGCACATAACCATACCGGTCACGGGCTGCATACACGCCGTCGCGAGTTAAAATCAGGAGCGTTGAACTTCCTTGTATAACAGAAAACATCTTCGTAATACCATCAAGCAATGAATCACCCTGCGTTATAAGTTTTCCTACAATTTCAGTAGAATTTGAATGTCCTTCAGAGGTCTCGCTGAAGGATACTCCTTCACGATGCAATTTTTGAATGAGTTCGGCGTGATTTTCGATCAATCCCGCAGAACAAATCGCAATTGGTCCAAATTTCGTATTGAGAAAAATGGGTTGTTCGTCTTTATCACTGATTACACCGATACCGTATTTACCATTGAGCTCTTTATAATCGTCGATAAATTTACTCTTAAACTGTCCCTGGCTAATATTTCTAATTTTTCTAATGATGCGGCTGTCAGACGGCATTGGTTCAAGCACCGCCATCCCACCGAATTCAGTCCCCATATGGGTACAATAATCGGTACCATAGAACAAGTCTTCAATACAGTTTGTTTTTGACACCACACCGAATAATCCACTCATACATGATACCTCATTGTGTTAATGTAACGATTTTAAAATAGTTACTTCTGTATAATCAATTGAGTAAATGAGTCCATAACTTACGGAGTTCACAGAACGACGTAAGTTATTTGGCCGAATTTATCCAGCTAAGCTGGATAAATGAAATATAAAAAAATATTAACGAGTAATGCTAGTAATTTCCAAAAAACAAGAACCAAATTACAAATAAGCTCCAATAATCAAAATTCAATACTCAATGTTACTTTAGCGCGGCGCTCTGTTTTAAATCGGTCATTGATATTTGCTATTTGGTAATTATTTGTAATTTGTGTTTTGGTTATTTCAGTAAACTGTCACTACAGGTCATGTTCTCATTGCCTACGCGGTCAAAATCGACTCTGCAATTTCACGAATTGGTTTTCGCGTATCTTAATGACGGCATCAATTACGGAGCACCTGTTGCGACATAATTGATTTGCCGGAATTAATCCCGACGAGGCGTGCAAATCCTTGAAAAGGCTTTGCACGCGCTTTCGAGTCGGGGCATACGTTTTAAGTCCTCATTGCTTCAGCAGTCAATATTGATTCTGCTATTTCCCGCAACGGTTTCCGTGTATCCATACTATGCTTCTGTATTTTACGAAACGCCTGTTCTTCTGAAAGCCCCGCCTCCTTCATGAGTACGCGTTTGGCCCGTTCGATGATTTTTTTCGACTCTAACTCTTCGCGGATAACCTGGGACTCGACAAGCAATCGGGAATTCTCAATAACAATTGCCGCTTGGTTTGCTACCGTCGTGATCACCGAAATCTCCGTTGGCGTAAAGGCATGCGGTTTTGACGTGTAACAATTAAGGACCCCGATAACTCTTTTGCGCACCATAAGGGGGACGCTTAAAAGAGAACAGAGTTTTTCTTTTTGTGCTATCTGTCTATTAACGTATCGATCGTCTCTGCGGACATCCTTGACCTGTTCAGGTCTTGCTGTTTGCGCAACGATACCGACGATTCCTTCTCCGAGTTTTATATTCGGCTTCTTATTGTATTCTTCGCTAATACTCTGGGTCGCCTTAATAATTAATTCTTTTTTTTCCTTATCAAGGAGCATCAGGGAACATATTTTTGACTTCATGACTTGAGCGGTTACGCTAACGATAAGTTTAAGGACATCGTCGAGATAGAGGTCTGATGTTATTGCTTCCGAAATCTTTTTAAGCGCTTCGACTTGATCGGCGCGCGTGTCTTTTTCTCGATTTTTTTTTGATGGCATGGAGGCAATTATATCATAAGGAGAGTACTTGTGACTATCAAATATGTATCGATTCTATGTGCATTTTTTACGGGGCGTTTTTCCTGAGTTGATCGAAGGGCTGTTTCCTATATCCGTCAATTAAGTATTGTGTCCCCAGAACCCCTCAAGTATTGTGTCCCCAGAACCCCCAGAACCCTCATGTATTACCAGCGGCGCAAATGTCTTTACGGGAAGTCATGAAATGATCATCGAGCAGAAAAGCATATAATCTTCTGTGATACAACGTCTGACATTATTTTAAAGTTTCTACCACGTACATCGTATACACCAATAACATTTTCATACTTAGCTGATTGAGGTATTAGTTTTGCAAACACATTTACCGCTTTCCCAATCAACGTATCATTAAATACAACTCCTTCCTTTTCAGGGAATAGTGCAACATAGAATATATTCGTCTCCACCAAATCCTGGAAAAAATGTGTTCCAAACGACAGTTCAGGCATAAGATTGCCAGCGGAAAACGCAACCTCAGCAAGGACCGCTACATTGTTTATTTCTGCAAAATTGACTGGCACGCCTAAAGACGGAGTTGTCGTACCCCATCTTCCCGGCCCGATAAGAATGGTGGGTAACGTTTCCCGGTTTTCTATACCCCTATTCAACCTCCCCACAATACGGGCGATCTCATACTTGTCTGACAATCCGAGCTTGCTATATTTCTCGGGATCAACACATATAATTCGTCGGATTTCCTGTGAAATATTGCCTCCCAAAAAATATCCGTGTGATTCAAAGAGAATGTCTTCGCTTTTTACATGATCTGGCATCTCAACCCTCCGACCACGTCCCCCTGTTTGCAATGGCCTGCATTGCAGTAGGTTTATTTTGAACGCATCATCGCTTGTAAAGTTTACGGTAAATTCTACCTCTACAGGATAACGATAACTTTCCTCAAGTACTTTTAATATCTTTTTAAAGGTACCTGCAAACATAGTGTCATGAAATATGTTATCAAGTGTCAATATCCAATATTCTTTATCTTCCGTACCGGCTTTACTCATCATGCGTATAGCTTCATAATCTTTTACTGCTATACGATTTATATCCCTGTACGCTTTTTCGTTTATAAGTTTTTCAAAAGATATGGTTGCAAAGGCATTTTTTTTTGTGCTTATAATATCTACCTCATGTTGTGAAAATTTTCGCAAATCATCTTTCTCTGCATACGGTCTTTGTAAAGGGTTGTCAAGCGCAACCATTCTTGGATAATCACCTTCAACACGGTTGACCGCTCGTGTGCCAAGCCCAAATACTAACCTCAGCATCCCCATTTTGGGGTCCATACTTTCATTCCACACATATATATTATGCGATACGCCTACTCCTGCAAGATCGGGGAAAAAATAATTTTTGTGCGGCGCCCCGGAAACTCTTTGTACAAGAAGGGCCATCTGTTCATCCAATATATCTAAGCCTCGTTGCTTCCTGTAGACAAGCGCATCTTCGCTCAAAGTACTCGCATACACCTTTTTTACCGCTTCAACAAATTGAATATATCTTTGTTCCGGGCTTCCTTGATTCGCTAGAAATACGCTTTCATATTTTCCGGCAAACGCATTGCCGAAACCATCCTCTAACAGCGAGCTTGAGCGAATTATAATAGGAGATGAGCCAAAGTACTCTATGATCTGCTGGAAATGTTCTATGATTTCTTCAGGGAATATTCCATAAAGTATTTTCTCCTTAATGATTTTGGCAAATTTAAAATACCCTCCCGGTGCTTTCTGTTGCATGCGCAGTTTCCATAATCGGTTCTGCACCATGTATGAATAGAATATATCCGACCCTACATAGAATGAATCATGCGGTTCGGAAAGCTTCTGCCAATCAATCGATTTGTTCTCTGAAAGAATTTTTCGCGCAAGAAGCATACCGACACTCTTTCCACCGATATACCCCGTTCCTATCAGTCTCGACTTGATTTCGATAAGTTCTTGAAGCGAAAAACTTCGCAAAGCTAAAGAAAGGATCTTTTTATTTTTGGATATCATTATACTGCACAGTTTTTTTACCATGCTTTTCAGCTTATCTTTAGTAACATTATTTCCTACCAGTTCCTCTGCCTCGAGAAATAAGCGATCCCAGTAATCTAAGTTCCTTTTTGCACCCTCCGCTCCCTTTTCGTGTATGTGTGAAAGCAACTTAGCGGCATTGACACTGTTGGTAATAGGTATAAATTCACCATTCTCTTTCTGATGAGGAAGAAACATGGTCGGAGAATAACGATTCCATACCTTGAGCGGGTGTATGTAAAAACTGCCTTCGCAGCGGTATACATCCATCAACAACTGTGTCGTCTCACGTATTCGCGCTATAGACTTAAAAGAATGGTTATACCGTAATATCGAAAAATAGGTGACGGTCTTCAGCTCATAAAGATAGGGACAGGTAACCATAAAAAAATTTCCTATCATAAGATCGGTGGCCCATGCGGAAAGAAGTTCTGATAGGCAATCAAATACATAATAGGCACCTTCTTTTTCTTGGGTAATAATAGTATTGACTTTTGTAGCAAAAGATTCAAATCCTGCATATGCATTAAGTTCATATCTCTTAATCTTCTTTGAGGGGGTAAGTACCTCTTCATGGGAAGCAAATCTCATATATACAACTTTTTTTTTATCCTTCAGTGCCTGTTGCACAAAAGGTTTTACAAGTTCGACATAGTCCTTTATATCATCTATCTGCCAGACCACATTGTCCCCTGCCCTGAGGCCGGTAAGAACATTATCTAACCCTTTTATACCTGTGCTTAGCATTTTGTAATCCCCCTTTTACATGAACGCCAGATTGCTTTCACCCATTAGGTATGCATCGATAGAATGGGCTGCGTGCCGGCCTTCAGCGATTGCCCAGACAACCAGAGACTGCCCTCGGCGCATATCACCCGCAGCGAATATCCCTTTTCGTGAACTCATAAAATCCTTATCAGTTTCAACATTGCCACGGCTGTCAAGTTTGATCCCCAACGCTTTAATCAACCCTTTATGTTCGGGATGGACAAAACCAATGGCAAGTATGACTAAGTCGGCTTCGATTTCAAACTCGGTACCGGGAATATCCCTCATCACGGGACACCCTTTTGCATCAGATCGAGGAAACTGAACGCGTACACATTTAATCTTCTTTACCCGTCCCCCTTCACCGATAAATTCTTTTGTCAGGATCGTCCAGTGACGGTCTGCCCCCTCTTCATGGCTTGAGGTAGTCTTAAGGAGGAGCGGGAAGCGCGGCCATGGATAATCTTCAGTGCGGCATTTCGGCGGTTGGGGCATGACTTCAAGTTGAACAACACAAGCAGCTCCTTGCCGATTTGCTGTTCCCACACAATCGGAGCCGGTATCACCACCCCCGATAACAACAACTTTTTTCCCTTTTGCGTCAATAAATGAACGGCGCGCTATTGATTCACCGGCTATCCGTTTATTAACCGGCGCTAAATAATCCATAGCAAAGTGAATGCCATTAAGCGAACGACTTCCAATGTTTAAATCTCGCGGTACTCGTGATCCGCCGGCAAGACAGATTGCATCAAATTCCTGTAATAATTTTTTCGTTGGATAATCATTCCCCACATCCACACCGGTCTTAAAGACGACCCCTTCCTTTTTCATAAGTGTCAGTCGCCGATCAATAACCCATTTTTCTAATTTAAAATCAGGAATGCCATATCGCAGAAGTCCTCCGTTTTTTGCATCCCGTTCAAAGACGGTCACGCGGTGCCCGGCATTGTTCAGTTGCGCAGCACATGAAAGTCCTGCCGGGCCAGAGCCAACGACAGCAACTTTTTTTCCGGTACGTTTCGTGGGTAGATGTGGCTTTATAATTCTTTTCTCAAACGCATATTCAATAATGGCAAGCTCATTTTCGCGAATCGTAATTGGATCATCATTAATACCTAGTACGCATGAATATTCACACGGCGCAGGACACACTCGTCCGGTTATTTCGGGAAGAAGATTCGTCACATCGAGAAGTTCGAAGGCCTTTCTCCAATTCCCTTTAAACAGAGCCTTATTCCATTCCGGAATGTAATTACCAAGAGGACATGCCCAGTGGCAAAATGGGGTACCACAATTTAAGCAACGCGATGCCTGATCGCGTGAAACGTTTACCGGACGGAGGATTGTTACATCGTTGAAATCTAATACGCGTTCACAGACAGGGCGATACTGTGAAGTCTCGCGCTGAACCACAAGAAACCGCTTTGCCTCCATGACCTGCTTGTTATTTTTCTTTTTCATGTTCTAGGATTCCATGGTTTAAAAAAGATAAATGATAAAAGATGAAGGATAAAACAAAAACGTCTTAAAAACATTGCTTTATTCTCTTTTTTTATTTTTTATCTTTTGTCTTTTATCCTTTTCCATTCTCACCCGTCTGACGCCTCGTTCATTCCCATCCTTTCATTAATCTTTTTTACTTCAAGCATCTGCTTATACTCAATAGGCATTACTTTGACAAACTTTTTTATTTCCCGGTCAGGGTGATCAACAATTCTCTTCGCTGTGGTACTCCCCGTGTACGTATAGTGATTGCGCAATAACCCGATCACGAGTTCTTTATCATCACGTTGCATCTCTTCAAGTTCAACCATATCCCTATTACAATGAATAGGAAATATGTTACGTTGGTCATAAATATAGGCAATGCCGCCAGACACCCCGGCCGCAAAATTTCGTCCTGTTTCTCCTAATACAACGACCCGCCCACCAGTCATATATTCACATCCGTGTTCCCCAACACTTTCAACAACCACATTGAGCCCGGAATTGCGTACGCAAAAACGTTCACCGGCACGGCCATGTATATATGCTTCGCCTCTGATAGCACCGTAAAAAGAAGTGTTGCCAATTAAAATATTATCGTTCGGATTGTAGGTCGACTTTGTGCTCGGGTATATAATAATTTTTCCGCCCGATATGCCTTTGCCTACATAATCATTTGCAAGTCCTTCAAGCTCAAAAGTAATTCCTTGTGCCAAAAATGCGCCGAAGCTTTGTCCCGCAACGCCGGTAAACTTACAATAAATAGTATCATCTAAGAGTCCGGCATCTCCATAGCGTTTACATACCTCACCACTTAGGGTTGCTCCGATCGTACGGTTGACGTTTTTAATGGAACGTGCAATCCGTACTGACGAACCCTTTGTCAGTGCAACACCAGCACATTTTACTAAGTCCTTGTCGAGGATATCAGCAATCCTATGATCTTGCTCCTTCATTTTATACACGCCAACATGTCTCGGCACTCTTGGTTTAAAGAGAATACGTGAATAATCTATCCCTTTTGCTTTCACGGGAATAATGCTTTTATTAACATCGAGAAGTTCAGTACGTCCGATCATTTCAGTCATCGATCGTACACCAATGTCTGCCATAATTTCACGAACCTCGCGTGCAACAAACATCATGTAATTTACCACATGATCAGCCCTCCCCCTGAATCGCTTTTGCAATAATCTATCCTGTGTCGCTACGCCTAATGAACAGTTATCGAGATTGCAGTGTCTGAGCATAACGCATCCCATTACGATTAAGGCGGCAGTACAAAACCCATATTCCTCAGCACCCAGAAGTGCGGCAATAACAACATCGCGCCCGGTGCGCATCCCGCCGTCTGTTTGAAGGCGAACACGACTACGGAGGTCATTGAGCACCAGAGTCTGATGCGTTTCTGAAAGCCCTAATTCCCAGGGAAGTCCCGCATGTTTAATGGAACTAAATGGTGATGCCCCGGTCCCGCCATCACCACCCGAAATAAGGATCATATCAGCACGTCCTTTTGCAACCCCTGCGGCAACAGTTCCCACACCAATTTCTGATACCAGTTTGACACTAATACGCGCACGCGGATTCACATTCTTTAAATCAAAGATCAACTGTGCTAAATCCTCGATCGAATAAATATCATGATGAGGCGGCGGTGAAATAAGAGTCACCCCCGGCGTTGTATACCGTGTTTGCGCAATTATTGCACTCACCTTATGTCCGGGTAGTTGTCCACCTTCACCCGGTTTTGCCCCCTGCGCAATTTTTATCTGGAGCTCATCAGCGTTTACTAAATAATGCGTGGTGACACCGAACCGGCCTGATGCAACCTGCTTAATCGCACTTCGTGCAGAGTCACCGCTCGGTAGTGTGTGAAAACGAGCGGGGTCCTCTCCCCCCTCACCGGTATTTGACCTGCCGCCGAGACGGTTCATAGCAATCGCTAATGTCTCATGTGCACAATTGCTAATAGAGCCAAAACTCATGGCACCGGTCACAAACCGTTTTACTATTTCCTCTGCCGGCTCAATCGTAGAGAGTGAACGTTTCTTCTGCCTCTTAATCGTAAAAACACTCCTGAGTGTCGTTGGATTTTGCGATTGATTATTGATAAGGAACGCAAATTCTTTATAACGATCATAATCATTTTTTCGCGATGCCTCTTGCAATGTCAAGATTGTTTCAGGATTCCATAAATGGTACTCCCCGTCTCGCTTCCATTGGTACACTCCACCACTTGCTAAATAGGGGGCTCCTATTTCTCTTTGGGAATACGCGATGGAATGCCGTTCTATAGTTTCATCTGCAATGCCATCAAGACCGACCCCTCCTATTCGGGATACAGTACCGGTAAAAAATCTGTCGATAAACTCGTTATCTAAACCCAAAGCCTCAAATATCTGCGCCCCGCGGTAACTTCTCAAAGTAGATATGCCCATCTTCGATAGTATTTTCAATATACCGCCGCTCAACGCTTTATTATAATTTTTAAGTGCCGTGAGAAGGTCTACATCAATCTCTTCTTCTTCTATAAGATACTCTATTGCTTCATAGGCGAGATACGGATGTATACAATCGGCACCATAGCCGAATAGAAGCGCAAAATGATGCACTTCGCGGGGTTCTGCACTTTCAATGAACAATGCGGTCTCGGAACGTATGTTTTTTCTCACCAGATGCTGATGCACGGCACTTGTAGCTAAAAGTGCCGGCAGGGCAATAGTATCTTTATCAGTTCCACGATCACTCAATACTATAAAAGAGTATCGTTGCTCAATAGCATATTCTGCTTCAAAACAGATTCGTTCTAACGCACGTTGAAAACCCTCTTTACCGCCGCTTGCCTCGAAAAAAGTATATATTGTCTTTGTGGTAAAACCGTTAATACTGATATCGCGTATTTTCTCAAACTCCTCAGTTGTTAATACAGGATTTCTCACTCTCAGCTTGTGGCTATGTTCCGGAGACTCCTCCAAAATATTCTTTTCGGGACCCACAAAACTTTCAAGGCTCATCACCAGTTTTTCCCGTATAGAATCTATAGCGGGGTTCGTCACCTGCGCAAAAAGCTGTTTAAAATAGTTATAGAGAAGTTGTGGCTTTTTTGACAGAAAAGCATGGGGGGTATCATTCCCCATAGACCCCACCGGTTCTTTACCTTCTTCCGCCATAGGTTTTATAATCATCCGCAGATCTTCCCGTGAGTAGCCAAATGCTCTCAGCTGCGATAGTATATCTTCGGTTTTCTGAAGACTGCTGCCACTTGTGATCAGTTTATCGAGGTCAATCATATGCGCCGTATTCCATTTGCCATAGGGACATGAGAGAGATACATTTTTTTTTATCTCGTCGTCATGTACTACGCGGCCTAATTCAGTATCAATAAAAAATATTTTACCGGCTTCGACTCTTCCAGAAACCTTAATATGTGCGGGATCGATATCAAGAACGCCGACTTCGGATGCCATTACTACAAAATCGTTTTTGGTTACAATATAACGGGCGGGCCGAAGGCCGTTTCTATCGAGCACTGCTCCGATATGCCTTCCGTCGGTAAAGGCTATTGCCGCCGGTCCATCCCATGGCTCCATACAGCAGGCATAGTATTTGTAAAAATCTTTGAGTTCTTTGCTTAAAAGGTTGTTGTTCTCCCATGCTTCAGGAATAAGCATCATCATAGCGTGTTCAAGAGATCTACCTGATAATACCAAAAGTTCAAAAACGTTATCGAGCGTCGCTGAATCGCTCCCTCCCTCAACAATGACCGGTTTCAGCTTCTCAATGTCTGTACCGAATAGATCGCTTGCAAGGAGCCGTTCCCGTGCGCGTATCCAGTTTATGTTACCGCGTAAGGTATTTATCTCTCCGTTATGGGCTAAGAAACGAAATGGTTGTGCTAAATGCCATGTTGGAAAGGTATTCGTACTGTATCGGGAATGTACTAGGGAAAGCGCACTTTTCATGCTGGTATCCTTAAGGTCGAGAAAAAAATCTTCGACCTGATGGGGCATTAAAAGCCCCTTGTACGAAAACGTACGGCATGAAAGATTGGTGATGTAGAAAAGCGCTTTTTGTTTAAGGGATGACTCACGGATGAGCGTTTCTACGCATTTTCTCACACAATAGAGTTTTCGCTCAAAAGACAGATCATCAGCGCAGGTTTTATCTCTTCCGATAAAGGGCTGTTCCATGACCGGCGCGCTCATGCGCGCAGTTTTTCCAATTTCAGAATCATCGATAGGGACTTCTCTCCACCCTAAAAGGGTCAATCCCTCTTCATGAACAACTTTTTTGAATACTTCTTTACAATGGGCCCTTTCCTTTGACCGAGTCGGTAAAAACACTAATCCGGTGCCGTAAGAGCCTTGTGGAGGAAGCGGTATATTATTTTTTTTGCATACTTTCTTGAAAAAAACATGCGGCATCTGGATAAGAATACCGGCACCATCTCCCGTTTTTGGATCAGCCCCGACCGCACCACGGTTTGCTAAGCGTTTGAGGACGGTCAGTGACTGTTGAATGATCAAATGGGATTTTTTTCCCTTCACATTGCAGACGAATCCAACGCCACAACCGTCTTTTTCATAGTGTGGATCGTACAAACCTTGTTTTGGAGGAAAATGTGTGTGTTTCATACATAAAATCACAATGGGGTGTGATTGCATTCACACCCCATTGTGTTCACGTTATTCATCAAAAAATTGTATTATAACTTAAACAAAAGATCAGCATACGTCGGTACCGGCCACAGCTTACGCGGAATAATCATCTCAAGCTCATCGATATCACGCCGCAGGTCGATCATTGCAGTAAACACTTTATCCCGATACACGACAGCACGCTTATATCCATCGCCAATAGCGTGCACACGCTCTACTGATGCTTCAAGAATACCGACATTTTTGTGTGCAGCTTCCAAAAGACTTGTTGCTCGCTTCAGAAGCGCCTCTTGCACATCACTGGTGCCACCAGCAGTCATAATTGATGAAATCGACAAAGCTAATGATGTGGTGTATTCAATCACTGCAGGAATGTACAGAGTCTTTGCCATGTCGAGCGATGCCTTGGCTTCAATATTAATCTGCTTTGAATATTGTTCAAGGTATATTTCATAACGCGCATGCACTTCCGCCTTTGACATCACCTTGTATTTCTTAAAAATATCTACTGTCGTCTTTGACACCATTGTCTTTAAAGCATCAACAGTTGAGGTAATATTAGGCAATCCTCTTTTTTTTGCTTCACGCGGCCACTCCTCAGAATAGTTGTTTCCGTTGAAAATCACCCGCCCATGCTCCTTCATGGTCTCTCGTACAATAGCTGCTGCCTCTTTATTAATATCTTTCGCTTTTTCAAGACGCGTTGCAATCTCATCAAGTGCTTCCGCAACGATAGTATTGAGTACAACGCTCGGTCCGGAAATTGAACCTGATGAAGGAACCATTCGAAATTCAAATTTATTCCCGGTAAAAGCAAAGGGGGATGTTCTATTCCGGTCCGTGTTATCCTTCGGAAGCGGCGGTAATGTATCCACTCCTATCCGCACATTCGATGCACTACGCGAGGAGGCTTTTTGACCCTTTTCGATTGACGTCAAAATTTTCGTCAGCTCCTCCCCCATGAAAATCGAAATAATTGCGGGTGGGGCTTCATTGGCACCGAGACGATGATCATTTCCCGAATTTGACGCTGAACGCCGCAACATATCAGCATGGGTGTCGACTGCACTAATGAGCGCACTGATAAAGAGTAAAAATTGCGCATTATCATGCGGCGTTTTACCCGGCTCCAACAGGTTTATGCCATCATCTGTCGAAAGCGACCAGTTAACGTGTTTG
>JAHJGZ010000188.1 GCA_018823795.1 Candidatus Omnitrophota bacterium | reverse complement strand
GACAGAGTAACCGAATCCCTCCGAGCTCAATTATACTTTGCCTGTTAAAATGGGCAAAGTATAAATTCCTGCCTACCGAAGAATGTTCTGGAAATATCAACGGCAGGCAGGCGCGCATACAACTTATGTCGCTCTGCGCGCTCCATAAGTTGTGCGCTCATTTAATAAACAATCCGCCATGAATGCATTATCCAATCAACGACTTCTTGCTTATCTCACCGTATTAAGTATTGTCTTTATTTGCTCAGGTTGCGCGCAAGACGTAAACGGCTCTGTTCATTCATTGTCGTATGATAAAATCGATATGGACGAAGTAAGGGCTGGTAGAGATATCCATAAGGAAATAGTTCAGCAGATATATCCGTATCAAAATGTAGAAGTTAATAATTATGTGCGGCAAATAGGCAAAAAATTAATTTCATATGTTGAGCGTGACAATCTTCCGTACCAGTTTACTATTTTATATGATCAACGCATCTACGCGACAGCAGCACCGGGAGGATTTATTTACATAACGACCGGAATGATAAATTTTGTTGATAATGAATCTCAGCTAGCGGCTGTCTTAGCGCATGAACTTGGCCGAGTTCAATCTAAAAGCCCTCAAACTGAAGAGACAAAAAAATTTTTTAACACATTGTCGCAGACCGGACAGGCGGTCGGTCCAATGTTCGGTAACTATGGGACATTAGCGGCTGTCGGATTGCAGCTTTTAGGTGCATATATGTCAGTTGACCCGCCTGCTATCGATAAAATCGTCCTTGCTGATAAATTAGCGTTAGATTATCTTGCGCAGGCTTCATACGACCCGCAAGGGCTCATTGATTTTTTATATAAGATTAGCCAGAGCGAGACAGACGAGCACACGTTGCTCTATCACTATTTAGTATCACACGAAATTAGTGTTGATCGGATGAAGTTATTGGACCGCTATTTTGAGCAATTACCTATTCGTGGTCAAAGTTTTAACGTCAACAGGGACTATTTTAACCGGATTACCGAGCCGGTGAGAAAACTTTATTCGACCGAATAAGGAGACGTTTATAAATTGTGGCAGCTTAATGAGTAACAGTTGACAAACAGAGGGAGTTTTGATAAAATTTTGCTCTTTTGAAATACAGAGGTATCCGTTATATTTACATACTATTAATTATGCCCGCATAGCTCAGTTGGGAGAGCACCTGACTCTTAATCAGGGTGTCGTAGGTTCGATCCCTACTGCGGGTAGAAAATACAATTAAAAGTTCAAAATTAAGAATAAAAAATGGTAGAAAAAAGTGAAGCACGTTCAAAAAAGGACACATTTTTAATTTTGCATTTTTAATTTTTAATTGAATAAGCGAGGGTGGCGGAACTGGCAGACGCGCATGACTTAGGATCATGTACCTTACGGTATGCGGGTTCGACTCCCGCCTCTCGCAAGATATAGAAGCAGATAAACGCGGATGTTCGAGATAAGAAATACGTCGAAAAAAGTGCATCTGCGTACAGCAGCGGCAAGAAAGCTCAAGATGAGCGCGCTATATTTAATCTGCGTATATCAGTGTTTAATATTAGGATGTATTAATAAGCGAGCGTAGCCCGCCACAAAGCATGGCGGGTAAACTCAGTCGTTCTTTTTTTGAGAATTAAATAAGCGAGCGTAGCTCAGTTGGTAGAGCACGACCTTGCCAAGGTCGATGTCGTGGGTTCGAACCCCATCGCTCGCTCCAATAATTACTAATGGCATAAAAAATAAGGAATAATACTAACGATGAAATGTGATATCAAAAATATTAATCAGTGCACCAAAGTCCTTGATGTAACAGTCCCGCCGATAGTAGTCAAAGAGACGTTTGACCGTGTGTATGATGAAATACGTCCAACCGCGAAAGTTCCGGGATTTCGGCCGGGGAAAGCACCGCGTAATATTTTACAAATGCATTATAAAAATGAAGCACGTGAAGAAGTATTGAAGAGGGCTGTCTCTTCATCTTTTGGTGAAGCATTGAAAACGAACAACATCGATCCTATCGGCTATCCCGTTTTTGAGGATGTAAAATTGGAAGATGACAACCTCTCCTATAAAGCAAAAATAGAAATAAAACCTGATATAAAATTGAAAAAATATAAGGGAGTTTCTGCAAAACGGAACACAGTAGAGGTAACGAATGAAGAGATGGACCAAGCGATAGAGCGCATTCGAGAAAATGCAGCTACTTTTAATCCCGTCGAAGACAGAGGTATCAAATTAGGCGATTATGCTGTGTGTGATATTACCAGCCACATTGAAGGAAAGCCGTCTGAAACAAAGAAAAATGAATGGTGTGAAATCAAGGAGAATGATCTACTGTCTGGATTTGCAACGCAGACGGTTGGTATGAAAAGGGGCGAAGAAAAGGAAATCACCGTTACGCTTTCGGATAAGTTCCCCGGAGCAGACATGCAAGGGAAACAAATAAAATTTCTGGTAAAGGTGAATGAGATCAAGGAAAAAAAACTCGCTGACCTTAATGAAGAATTTCTGAAAGCGGCGGGTGATTATAAATCTGTTGATGAATTTAAGGAGTCGATACGAAAAGATATTGAAGTGCAGAAGAAGCAACAAGAAGAAAGCAAACTCGAGCGGGAAATAGTTGATAAAATTGAAAAAGATGTACAGTTTGACTTGCCCGAATCTATCGTCGAGCGCAGGTTGAGTTCATTGGTCGACGACGGGGTTGCACATTTAATGCGGCAGGGTCTTACCCAAGAGGATGCTCAAACGAAGAAAGACGAGTTGCGTACGCAATATACTGACGAAGCAAAACGGCAAGTTAAGGTGGCTTTTATCTTAGATAAAATCGCAATGCAAGAAAAGATAGAGGAAAACGAAAGCGATATCGAAAGGCAATTTAAGAAAATGGCTTTAAGAATGCGTTATCCGGTCGAGGAGATAAAAAAATATTATAATGATAATAATTTGATGGAATCATTCCGGGCTGAAATCAGAAATCAAAAAGTTATAGATTTTATAAAAGAGAATGCGGAAATAAAATGAATAAAAGGGGGCAAACATGAGCTATTTAGTACCAATGGTTGTTGAGCAAACAGGAAGAGGGGAGCGTGCATATGATATCTATTCTCGACTCCTTAAGGATCGCATAGTGTTTATTGGGACAGCGATCGATGATGGTGTTGCCAATCTTATCATCGCACAGATGTTGTTTTTGCAAATGGATGATCCTGATAAGGAAATAAACGTGTATATAAATACACCGGGTGGGTCCGTCACCGCCGGATTAGCTATTTATGACACCATGCAATTTGTCAAGCCTGATGTCTGTACGTATTGTGTTGGTCAGGCCGCAAGTATGGGGGCCTTACTTCTTACAGCCGGAACAAAAGGAAAACGTTATTCACTACCTCATGCTCGGGTTATGATCCATCAGCCATGGGGTGGCGCGAGGGGGAGTGCTTCTGATATACATATTCAAGCACAAGAAATATTAAAACTTAAGGCACGATTGAATGATATCTTCGTGAAGCACACCGGGCAACAATTAAAAAAAGTCGAACAAGATTCCGATCGTGATTATTTTATGTCTGCTGATGAAGCAAAAGAATATGGAATAGTTGATGAAGTTATTGCATCGAAAATTGTCGATGGGAAAAAGAGTAAAGATAAGGAAAAAGAAAAAGAATAATGAGGTCCACGCGTTGTAAGATTATGACTAAATGTACCCAGCACCCAGCAGAACAAATATGTATTATGTGTATGT
>JAHJGZ010000187.1 GCA_018823795.1 Candidatus Omnitrophota bacterium | reverse complement strand
GATAAAAGATAAAAGATAAAAGATAAAAGATAAAAGATAAAAGATAAAAGATAAAAGAGACATGATAAACAAGTTATTTAAATTCTTCATGGTGTTGGCATTGTGGACATCAATGACCGTTCATCTTTATGCTTTTGTTGAAAATGAGCCGCAAAAGGTATCTATACCCACTTCTTATCCGCTCCCCGCAAATAAAAATAATGTTCAAACAGTGCGAGTTCTATTGTCAAAAGGAGTAACTGCGGGTACGTTGTCGCTTAATTCATTATGTAGGGTTACTACTATCGAAACGAATGAGCCATTAGAAGAAATAACAAGGGAAAAAAAACCAACTATCGTTCCGACGTATAGTGGCCTTCGTGTAGGAAATGTGCCCTTTAAAATATACGGCATACGTATAAAACCAAGAGGAAGAACATTTGTTTTTGACGGGGGAAAATATCGCGGTGATTTAGTTGTCATTCGTGAAAGAGATATGACCCTTACCTTTATTAATTATATTAATCTGGAAGAATACTTAAAGGGGGTTCTTCCCAAAGAAGTTTCACCTGAATGGGACCTTGCAGCACTTAAAGCGCAAGCGATAGCTTCACGCACCTATGCGCTATTTCAAGAGCTATCTAAGCAAAACAAAGATTATTCACTTGAAAAAACAGTTGCTAGTCAAATGTATGGTGGGATAAATTCCGAAACTGCTATTACTACCCAAGCGGTGAATGATACCCGCGGTAAAATTTTGCTTTATAATAACGAAATTTTTCCTGCATATTTTCATGCAGCGTGTGGCGGGCATACGACACGGTGTGATACTGTGTGGAATGTGACACCGCACCCTTCTTTGAAAGGTGTCGCAGATCCATTTTGTAAAAGGTTCAAACACTATTCTTGGAAATGGCATGCCACAAAGGATGAGATCCAGAACTCACTTAAGAATTATGGGATTAATACAAAAAGCATTGTTGCTATTAAATGGGGGGAGAAGGATACATCGGGAAGAGTGACAGAATTTTTTGTGCATTCAAAAAATCCGCCACTACGATTAAATAGTAATACCTTCCGTCTTGCTTTAGGCCCACAAAACGTACGGAGTACAAAGATAAGCAGTATAACGGAAGAAAATAATACCTATTTTTTTAAAGGCTTTGGCTGGGGGCATGGTGTGGGGCTGTGTCAATGGGGCGCAAAAGCAATGGCTGATGAAGGAATGACGCACACCAAGATTTTACAATATTATTTCCCCAAGTCATGGATTGTAAACGTATACTAATGATACTAAAATTAACATTTTCAAGTGTGGTCAAAACAGTATATAATTCTTTCCTAATATTAATTAATATTTTATGCGCCCGTAGCTCAGCTGGATAGAGTGCAAGCCTCCGGAGCTTGAAGCGTGGGTTCGAATCCCGCCGGGCGCACTTATCGTGTTATTACGGAGAATCCCTGTCTCCGGCAGGCAGGCCACCGGACACATTTTTTTATTCAAAGTTTATAAAAATCAATGTCTTCTGAACGACTGTATCATGAAACGATCTGACTTTTATTATGACCTTCCAAATGAATTTATAGCACAATATCCGCTGAAAGATAGAGCAAGTAGCCGGCTATTAGTCCTTCATCAGGATTCTACACACGTGGAACACAAGTGTTTTACCGATATTGTTGATTACTTCAATAAAGATGATATTTTAGTATTAAATAATACGAAGGTAATTCCTGCCCGTCTTTTTGGTATAAAAGAAACAGGAGGGAAGGTTGAAATACTTTTACTGCAAGAAATTGAAAACGGTGTTTGGGAAGTGCTCCTAAGGCCTTCATCCCGCGTTAAAGAAGGAACGCGTATCACTTTTAATGCAAATGGTTTTTATTGTTGTGCCATAGATTCCCCCGGTAAGGATGCTATTCGGAGGGTACGTTTCTGTACAAAAAATAATTTCTGGGAGGTTCTTAAGACAATAGGAACGGTGCCACTTCCCTCGTATATTAAAAGAAAAGCACGGAGGGACGATAGTGATGCGTATCAGACTGTCTTTGCTGAAAAAAGAGGGGCGGTTGCTGCACCAACGGCAGGCCTCCATTTTACTCCAGCACTTTTGGCGCAGTTAAGAAAAAAAGGGGTCGAAATTGTTTATATCACTCTTCATGTTGGCTATGGGACCTTTCGGCCGGTAAAAGAGGATAACATTCAAAACCATATAATGCATAGAGAATATTATGAGATTTCTGAGAGAGCAGCGCATAGTATTAATAATGCTACAAGGGATGGCCGGCGAATTATTGCTTGTGGGACAACAACCGTTCGCGCACTAGAAAGTGCAGCGAACGAACAGGGTAGTATTGCAGCAAGGACTGAATTTACCGATATTTTTATTTATCCTCCGTATCAATTTAAAATTGTTAATGGACTTATTACTAATTTTCATCTTCCAGAAAGTACCTTACTCATGTTAGTAGCAGCTTTTGCAGGCAGAGAAAAAGTTCATCATGCCTATGAAGAGGCGAAAAAAGAGAAGTATCGATTTTTTTCATACGGTGATGCAATGTTGATAACATAATAATCTGTGTAATCTTTTTTAAAAATCTGTGTAATCATTCAATCAGAGCCAGCAAATGTTTTTCCATCGACAAGAAAAAAATTGGATAACCGAAGAGCATAAAAGTCCCCTATGGCTTGTTTTTATTTTTGGGGGCATTGCAGGCCTTCTGAGTACTTTCCATTTTATACTGAGTTCTTCAATAGACTATTATGATAACGTGCAACTTCTTGAAGCACTAGCGAGTGGATGGTGTTTTAGCGGTGTTTTAAGTATCGGACTTTTTCGTGCGATCGAGTACAGTATAAAGAATAATACAAAGTTGAAAAAGGGAGAAGGAAAGCTCTCACACCTGTGGTTACCTATATTGTTAATTGCCATTATTACCTCAGGTAGTGCTGTTCTTGGTATTGCACCACTCGCATTTATTGATTTTGTCGGGGGTGGATTAATTGGCGTTAAAGAAAGTTTAGATGATTTTTATATGATAGTATATAGTGCGCTTTGTTTGGGAGGAAGTCTTGGATTCTGTATAGGATTGTTTATAAGAGTTGGAGTAATACTACGCGTCGTATCACAAAGATGGTTTTTGGTGCTTTTTCCTGTCTGTGGCAGTATTGTAGGTTGTAGTATTGCTCGATTTTTTCTAACGAGTTTGCCTAATGCTATTCTATACTATGGTGTGCTGTATGGAATATCTTTTGGTGTTGCATTGATAATAAAGAAAAAGAAGGATTAACATATGTTTCATTTTACCCCGTTAGAGAGCGAACAAAAAAAGAGGTAAGATAAAATAATGGTTAAAAATAGAAATAAATTATTATCGAAAAGACGTTTCGTTAACAGTCATTCTCTAACGGGGTTTACCTTACACAAACAGGATACTCAAACAGATGCACGGTTGGGTACGGTTAGTACTCCACACGGTAATTTTGCAACCCCTGCCTTTATGCCGGTTGGAACTCAAGGTACTGTTAAGACATTATCACCTGATGATTTAAAGAAGGCTGGTGCTGGTATTATTCTTTCCAACGCCTACCACCTTTTTATTCGACCGGGACTTGAAATAATTGCAAAACATAAAGGCTTACATTCTTTTATGGGATGGGACGGACCGATATTGACGGATAGTGGGGGGTATCAAGTATTTTCTTTAGCGCGGCTCAGAAAAGTTACACTAGAAGGGGCGATTTTTAATTCTCATTTTGATGGAAAAGCGTTAATGTTTACACCGGAAAAGGTTATTAAAATACAAGAAACAATAGGGAGTGACATTGCAATGGTCTTTGATGAATGCCTCCCTTTTCCCAGTACGAAAAAAGAAGTTAAAAAGTCGCTTGAGATAACCATTAATTGGGCTAAAAGATCGAAGAAGGCACACCGATTAAAAAAACAAGCACTCTTTGGCATTATACAAGGTGGGATGTATAAAGATTTGAGAAAAGTATCTTTAGAAAGAACCGTTGAAATAGGTTTTGATGGCTATGCACTCGGAGGACTGAGTGTTGGTGAACCGAACCAGTTAATGAAGCAGATCGTTGCCGATATTGCTCCGCTTATGCCGAGAGATAAACCTCGTTACTTAATGGGGGTAGGATATCCACTTGATATTCTTGAAGCTGTTGCGGCTGGTATTGATATGTTTGACTGTGTGGTGCCAACACGGTTTGGACGGAATGGTAGCGCTTTTACTCATAAGGGCATCATTGTAGTGCGTAATGGTAAATACGCAAAGGATAAGAAGCCGCTTGATAAGCACTGTGAATGTTACACATGCCGTAACTTTACTCGTTCATATATAAGGCACCTTTTAAATTGTAATGAAATATTGGGGCCACGACTCGTTTCTTATCACAATGTATATTTTTTCCTTTCGTTTATGCGGGATATAAGATTATCGATTAAAAAAGGGACTTTTGACGCATTTAGGAAGAAATTTGTGCGAAATTATAACCACCTGTTGCGTTGAAATAGTCAATCAAGTCCTTGGTTTTTTTGTGGGGGAGGCAAGGTATGCTTACCAAACTACATAACATGTTTCGTCTAATCAGTGCGCATAAGATACTTATTATTATTGTTGTTGTTATCTGTGTACTTGAGTGCTATGGCGCTACGCAAAAGAGTTTATGGATAGATGAATTTTTTAGTTGGGGTGTTGTAAAACGGCCTATTCAAGACCTTTTTTATCAAAAAACATTTATAGACTGGAATAAAAACAGTTTTCCACCGCTCTATGAAGCAATTGTTCATTGTTTTCTCAAGATTGTTTGTATCGAAAATGATCTTACTCTGCGATTGCCAGCGATACTTTTTTTTCTACTTGTGATTATCTTAGTATATATGTTTACCCTCAAGCTTTCTAAAAGCAAGAAAGCCGCAGTTATTGCTGCTTTTTTAACCGCGACGAGTCCCGGATATTTTCATTATGGAAGTATGTTGCGAGGGTATCTTTTTATGGCAACACTTGTAATACTTTCTTTTCTTTGTATTTATGCATTTGTTCAATCGTATAATAAAAAAAGACACCTTATTTTTTTATCGTTTATTTATTGTTGTATGGTATATACGTTTTATCCGCTTATAATTATTATTGGCATTGAAATGGTTGCTTTACATATATACGTGTATAAAAGAAAACAGTATGACATCTTCCCGTTTCTTATGATGTGTATTTTATTACCTTCAATCGCTTTTATTCCATGGTATGCTAATTTTATAACAGACTATTATACTGAATCCACAAAAGGAATGACGAGTCTCACGGCTCTTCAAAACGTGTGGTCGTTTATTAGTACAGTGTTGTGGCATAATAATAGTACGCTTATTGTTCATGGTGTAATATTCCCAGTAAGCTTGTTTTTTTTGTATAAAAGTTGGTATAAAAAAACAAAGAAAAAAAATGCGGGTACATTAGTTGTATCGTATATTGTCTTGACTTGTACGGTAGGATATATTTTTATTTTTATTGTTAAAATGATGTTACAGAGCTATGGAGCGGATGGTTTTCTTTATGTGCGGTATTATCTCCCTGTTTTCTTTGTGATAATTATTTACAACAGTATTTTTATTGCGAAATTAAAAAGTAAAATATTGTTAACAGCTTTTATAATAAGTTTAACGTGCTTAAATGTACACAATGGAATTCGTTGGCACATTAATATGCCGGAAATGAAGCAGGTTGCGTCATATGTTGAAAAATTTGTTTCTAACGATAATCAAACGCATATCTTTTTTGAAGATGTTATGTTTATTCCTGGATTTTTATATTACTTTGCAGGTAGTGACTATGCTTTTATGGCAGTACAGCGGTATTGGGGAGAACGAAGAATAGTCAATGAGGCCTTAAGGAAAAAAAATATTAGGATATCGGGTAATGTTATAGGATTAGCAGCATATAGATCGGCTGTGGTATTAAAGCAGGATCATGATGTTCTTGTTCTTATCGGTTCTGATTTTTTTGACGACTATGCAGAATATGGATTCTATGGAACGGACAATTTTATTAATTCTACCGAATATTATATGGAAAAAGAGGGCTTAATCTATCAACTATTAGGGAAAAAGCACTTTAATTCGTATACGGTTGCTGTGTATAAAAATTCTCATGAGATAGGGCATGCGCGCAAAAATACATAAGGTATTTCATCGATGTAAAACACATAAGCTGCTTATCATCATTATAATTATAATCTGTGTGCTTGAGTGCTATAGCGCTACGCAAAAGGGTTTATGGATAGATGAATTTTTTAGTTGGGGTATCGCAAAACGGCCGCTCCATGAACTTGCCTACCAAAAAGTTTTTGATCGTTGGTATGTGAATAGTTTTCCTCCCTTCTATGAAATAATAGTTCATTTATTTCTGAAGTGTATTATTGTTGAAAATGATTTAACGCTTCGATTGCCGACGATACTGTTTTTTATACTTGCGATTGTTTTGTTGTATATTTTCACCCTTAAACTTTCAAAAAACAAGAAAGCCGCGATTATCGCTGCTTTATTAACTGCAACAAGTCCGGGGTATTTTCATTATGGAAGTATGTTGCGAAGCTATCTTTTTATGGTAGTGTTTGTGATATTGTCATTTTTTTGTATGTATGCGTTTATCGAATCGCATCATAAAAAAAGGTTTCTTGTCCTTTTGTCAGCTATTCATTGTTGTATGATGTATACGTTTTATCCACTTATGATTATTATTGGCATTGAAATGCTCGCTTTGCGTATCTACATATATAAAAAAAAGCAAAACAACATCCTTCCGTTTTTTATTATATGTTTTGCATTTCCTTTCATTGCTTTTATTCCATGGTATTCTAATTTTGCGTTTGACTGTTTTGTTGAATTCGTGAAAGGAAAGGGAAGCCTTACATTTCTTGAAAATACGGGGTCATTTTTTAGCAGACTGTTGTGGCAGTACAATCGCACATTTATTGTTCACGGTATGATGTTTCCTATAAGCTTGTTTTTTTTATATAAAAAATGGAAGAGAGAAAATGCGAGCATATCAATTACATCATCGATTGTCTTAGCTTGTGTGCTGCTGTATGTTTTTATCTTTATTGTTGTAATGATGAAGAGTTATTATTTTAAGACGGTAGACGGTTTTCTTTATATCCGATATTTTCTCCCTGTTTTCTTTATAATAATTATTTATAATAGTATTACCATCGCGCAATACAAAAATAAAATTTTACTAGCGACTTTTATCGTAGGTATGATTTTTTTAAATGTGTATGACGGAATTCGTTGGCATATTAATATGCCCGAGATGAAGCAGGCTGCATCATACGTTAAAAAATTTGTTTCTGATGATAATCAAACGCTTATCTTTATTGAGGATGCTATGTTTATCCCAGGTTTTTTATATTATTTTGCAGGGCGTGACTATGCATATATGGCGACGCAGCGGTATTGGGGAGACCGAAAAACAGTCAATGAAACCTTAAAGGAGAGAAATATTAAGCTGATTGGCAATCGCATACATCGTGGACTCTATGTAGCATATGAAATGTTAGAAGCAGGTTGCGATATATTTATTGTTATTGATTCAGCTTTTTTTGATAGCCCTACGGAATTTGGATTCTTGGGAGAGGACAATTTTATTAATTCTACCGAATATTATATGGAACAAGAGAGCTTAATTTATCAACTATTAGGGAAAAAGCACTTTAATGCGTATACGGTTGCTGTGTATAAAAATCTTTCACAGTGAAGATATGACAAATGATAGTGTTCAGTGTGTTTGAGTTCTGAGAGTGCCGAGAGTTTTAATGGAACACAACTCTGTGTAATTATCTTGATCTTTCGTTGAGTAACTGGTAAGAATTTGACATAAAAATAAGGCTGATAGAGATAAGACTAGAATTAGCATAAAGCAGGATGATGAAGTGCATATAAATATTTTCACGAATTTGGTGAAAAAATGCGATAATTGTTGTATTATGTATCCCGTTGAATAAAAAAACATTCAACGGGATTAATTCGACCATAAAATTTATGTTCACTGTGTTCTATAAATTTTGGTCTCATTAAAGGGAGAAAAATATGAATTATATAACTATGTTAGCACTCGCTGCTCCTCAAGCGCAACAAGGAGGACAACAGCCAAATCCAATTTTAGCATTTGCGCCAATTCTTCTGATGTTTGTGATATTTTATTTTTTGCTTATACGGCCTCAGCAGAAAAAGCAAAAGCAGCATGAAGGAATGCTGAAAAATATTAAAAAAGGGGATAAAGTGGTTACAACCGGCGGGATGATTGGCGTTGTTGTTGGTGTCAAAGAAAATCAAATTGTCCTTAAAGTCGGTGAGGCGGAGACGAAACTTGAGTTTCTGCGTTCGGCCATAAGCCAAATATTGTCATCGTAATAACAAACGGGGGACGTTACTATGCACAAAAATTTTAAATGGAAGGTTGTTCTTATCATAGGCATTGTCGCATTTTTGTTATGGAAGATATATCCACCGCAGGAAAAGATAAGTTTAGGTTTAGATTTGCAGGGTGGGATGCATTTAGTCTTGCAGGTCGAGCTTGATAAGATTCCTGAAGAGGCTCGGAAGGATGCGGTTGCCAGAGCGGTTGAAGTTATTAGAAACCGTATTGATGAATTTGGGGTGCGGGAACCTTCTATCCAACCACAAGGGGTCGATAAAATTATCATTCAGCTTCCTGGCATAACAGATCGTAAACGGGCGCTTGATATTATCGGCAGAACTGCGCATCTTGAATTTCGTTTAGTAGCTGAGAATAGTGTGCTTTCAGAAGCAGTGAAAAAGAAAGGTGCGGAGGAAAAGGGGGCTGATGAGGAAAAAGTGGATGGTGATACAAAAGAAACGAAGGCTTTAGAGGTTGTGGTACCTGAGGGGTATGAATTTAAAACGCTGGTACATGATAAGCGTAATGAGGAAACATTATTGCTGGAAAAAAAACCTATTTTAACGGGGGATAAGTTAGTCACTGCAGGGGTGCAGTTTGATACCTCTGGTTTTGGGCAACCAGTTGTCTCGTTAACCTTTGATAAAGAGGGGGGGAGTATTTTTTCTGATGTAACACAGGAGGCGCTTCGTAAATTTCGTTCCGACGGCAATCCGCGCCGACTGGCAATAGTCTTGGATGGCAAAATTTGTTCAGCACCACAAATGAAACAGCACATTCCATCAGGGAAAGCTGTTATTGAAGGAAATTTTAATTATGATGAAGCAAGTGATTTAGCACTTATTCTCAGAGCTGGTGCTTTACCTGCTCCGGTAATTGTTGCTGAAGAACGCAGTGTCGGGCCAACATTAGGACAGGATTCGATTACCAAAGGTATTAAGTCGACCTTGTGTGGTTTTGCTGCTGTTATTTTGATAATCGCCGTTTATTATCTTTTATGTGGCATGGTCGCTATTTTTGCTCTTCTCCTTAATATTGTTATTATTATGGGATCTCTGGCATGTTTTGGCGCGGCTTTGACGCTTCCTGGTATTGCCGGTATTATTTTAACTATCGGCATGTCGGTTGATGCAAATGTTCTTGTTTTTGAACGTATTCGGGAAGAGTTGAAGACGGGGAAGACAACACGTTCAGCGATTTCAAGCGGATACCATCGTGCTTTTGGCACCATTTTAGATGCTAACATTACCACCCTTATTCCGGCACTCCTTTTATTTTATTTTGGTACCGGTCCGATTAAAGGTTTTGCCGTAACGCTCAGTATTGGTTTGGTTTCTAGTATGTTTACGGCACTTTTTGTTACACGGGTTATTTTTGACTTTTTAACCCGTGAGAGACGTGAACTCAATCTTAAGATGTTGAGTCTTTTTTCTTCTGAGCCGAATGTTAATTTTGTTTCAAAGCGATTTATTGCATTCGGTATATCTATTATCATTATTGCTGTTGGGTTAATAAGTTTCTTTATGCGCGGTGAGAAAAATTATGGCATCGATTTTACCGGAGGAATGTTGGAACAGATTAAATTTCATCAGGAAATTGATATCGGTTCTGTGCGAAATGCGTTTCATGAGAGAGGTATTTTTGATGTCCACATCCAGACTTTTGGTGACCGGAACTCAAATGAAATTATTGTCCGTACAAAAGGGGACACCGAAGAAATAGTAGAACAAGCTTTAGAGACAATAGCAGGAAAAGGGAATTATGAAGTTCTTCGTGTTGAACGTGTTGGGCCTGCGGTGGGAAGTGATTTGCGACAAAAAGCCATTAAATCGATTATATTTGCTTTGATTGCTATTCTTATGTATGTTGGCTGGCGGTTTCGATCGGTCAGTTACGGTGTCGCTGCTATCATTGCCCTTTTTCATGATGTGCTTATCGCGGTTGGTATGCTTGCTCTTACCGGGCGTGAAATTTCGCTTCCGATTATTGCAGCACTCCTTACGATTGTCGGATATTCACTGAATGATACTATTGTCATTTTTGATCGTATTCGTGAAGATGTAAAACTTATGAAAAAAAGTACGTTTGTTGATGTCGTCAATAAAAGTATCAATCAAACATTAGCGCGAACAATTTTAACGTCATTGACGACATTGATTGTGGTAGTGTTTTTATTCATTTTTGGCGGTCAGGTGATCAATGATTTTGCATTTACTTTGCTCGTCGGTATTATTGTCGGTACCTATTCATCGGTATATATTGCAAGTCCGTTAATTATTGGATGGGGTCGTAAAAAATAGGGAGAACAATGTGGATTCTGTTTGGAACGTAAAGCAGGTTTCTGAAATAAGTACAACGTTATACAGTGATTTTAATTTATCTGAAGTCATTGTTCATATCTTACAAGAACGCAATATAACTGATCCAGAAGATATACAACGTTTTCTTTATGGAAAATTAGATGACGAACATGATCCATTCCTATTAAAGGGGATGGACGTGGCGGTTATACGGATCAAAGAAGCAATTGATCGCGGCGAGAAAATATTAGTACATGGTGATTATGATGTTGACGGGGTGACTGCTACCGCTATTTTGGGCAAAACGCTTGAAGAGTTAGGGGCGGACTACTATTTATATCTTCCTGAACGTCTCAAGGGTGGATATGGGGTGAGCAAAAAAGCGGTTTATTATGCACGAGAACAGACCGCAAAACTTATTATTACTGTTGATTGTGGCATCTCTGCGTATGAAGAAGTGATGCTTGCGAATAGTTTTGGCATAGACGTTGTTGTTACGGATCATCATTGTCCTGCCGGAGAAGAACTTCCGCAAGCTTATGTCATTGTCAATGCTTGGCAGAAAGACTGTCCCTATCCTTTTAAAGAACTTTCTGGAGTGGGTATTGCATATAAGTTGGCTCGTGCGTTACTCGGAGGAGCGGTCCAGGAAAAATTTCTTGATTTGGTTGCGTTAGGTACCGTTTGTGACCTTTCACCTCTTGTTGATGAAAACCGTATCCTTGTCAAATACGGCCTTGAAAAACTCGATAAGGGAGGAAATTGTGGCCTTGTTGCCCTTAAAAAAATGGCCAAAGTGAGAAAAAAGTCAAATACCGGCCATTTAGGTTTTATTTATGGACCGCGCATTAATGCAAGTGGCCGTTTGGGTTCTGCGGAATGGGCATTGCGTCTTTTAATAACGAACAGCCGACGCGAAGCAGAAAGCTTATCAGCTGCTCTTAATGAAGAGAATAAAGAGCGACAAAAGTTAGAACAGTTTATTTTGCAAGAAGCTATCCGCAAAGTTGAACAAGAAATTAATTTTAATAAAGAAAAAATAATTGTTATATGGAATTCAAGTTGGCATTTAGGAGTTATCGGTATTGTTGCACAGCGATTAGTAGAGCGGTATAACAGACCGACCATTGTTATTTCTCTTGATAGGGAAGCAGGATTTGGCAGGGGCTCCGCACGCTCCATTAAAGGGCTTAATATTTTTCAAGCACTGACGCATGCAAGTAAATTTTTAACCGAGTTTGGTGGCCATGAATATGCCGCAGGAATTGAAATTGCGATAGGCAATCTCCAATTGTTTAGAGAACATATTAATCAATATGCACAAGAAATAGTTGGAGACACCTCATTTGTTAAGCAGTTTGCAGTTGATGCTGAAATTACATTTTCTGAAATAAATAAAAAATTACTAATGGAATTAGAGTTATTGGAGCCGTATGGACGAGGCAATCCGAAACCACTTTTCCTTACCCGCGGGCTTATCTGTAAAGAGCGGAGTATTTTCTTGAGTAAAAATACCATTAAACTGTGGGTCACCGATGGAGTATATACCTATGAGGCGATTTGGTATAAAGCTTCCGTTGATACAAAAATAATTACGGGAGACCGGTTTGATATTATTTATAACTTAGTCCAGAGAAGATGGCAAGACCGGGACATTATTACATTAGAAATTAAAGATCTGCGCATGGTTTAAAAAAATCCGTTTCATCATTTTATTCAGCTGACGCCATTTATTCATAACCAACCATCACATTATTGCTCATTACCAAATCTAATTCTTATCGCTCACTTTTCGAAGCGTCTTTTTCTGCTGTATGCATGGGATTTTTATCAGTACACGGAACTCCAAATTGACATAATGCACATCCTACAGGATAGGTAACTCGTTTTTTGCCGTTAATTCGTCGATGTTGAGGCTTGAGTAAGGCTTTCAATGGTCTCTTCTGCATTTCTTGTTCAATTTTTTCTCTATACAAAAAGCAAGTGTATTTATTATGTCCTTGGTCCGAAATTGCACCAACAGGACATTTTCAACACGTTCCATTCGTAAGATAGAGACAATTTCCATACGGTTTATCACTTGCCCTCAAGAGAACTTCCAGGGGGGCAGCTGTGATGATCGAGGCAAGTCTTATATTGCAGCCTGCTTCTGTGATGAAGCCTTCATGTAAGCTAAATGTTCCCAGTTCTGCGGCAAAGGCAATGTGCCGTTCAGACCAGGTAGAATACGCTTGAAATGGATTTTTGCTAATAACAATTTGAAAACCTCGACTCTTTCCTCCAACAATTGCCTGAAAATTCTGCCTCTGAAAAAAACTGTAATATTTCTTTAGCAACACTTGCTATGAATGAATTCGCCAAGTTACGGGCAACGCAGTAGATTTCGGGTGGCATCTTTGAATTGTGTATCTTCCCAACCTCACGAATCTGGCTGCTATAGGGAAAAACTATAGAAAGGATTCGAAGACGAGTGTGCAATATCTCTCTCACAGTGGAGACCGTTCTGAACCCACATTTCAGAAGGAGTACGATGCGTTGGGGTTACTGCCTCTTTGAACGTTTGGAATATCTTGTCATCACCTTGAGCTACCCCAATCAAAGGTTTTTGACCGCCACCATACTTTTTGGGAAGAAAATTTAAGGAATTTGACACGAAAAATTTTTCGAGATGTTTCTGCACGTGTTCATTCATAGTTCAGTTTCATAATGTTAGGAAGCCTAACAAAGGATACCAACCTATTTGTTTTATCCGTCAAATTTTCTATAGATTTGTTTGTACGACATACCCAGCGTTGCTATTAAATAGTCGATAGTATAACATGAAGAGAAATCTAAGTATAAGGAGAATTTAATACCTTTTGGACGGTTTATTCCAAGGAGAGGAACAGTGTACATTGTCTACGTTTATCAGTGTAACGGCAGCGACTTTTTATAGCACTTTTTGAATCTTTCCTGCCTGAATACAACACGTACACACCTTTACGGTCTTAATCGAGCCTTTCAGATTAACTCTGATTTTTTGTAAATTGGGAAAAAATCTACGGCGAGTGATGCCGGTTGTTTTTAACCCAACGCCACCTTTCCACTTCGGTAATCCACGCCGTGCTATTCTATTCCCCGTAATTGGCTTTTTCCCACAAATTGCACAAATACGCATACTATCACCTGTATCCTTTTATTTGTTACACTGTTACAGTATCAAACTGTTGAAAAAGACATTGTTGACATGTTACCTAGCTTGCTCTATTGCAACAATTTAGCAATGTAACTGCTCAACAATTTATCCGTAAAGTGGTCAATTATATCGATTTTATATAAAAAAGCAAGCTTTTTAATCGTCATACATAATGTATAGGCAAAAAAACTTGAACTCAAAAAGGAATTGGTATATACTTAACTCTCTTCAAGAGCATAATTTATGAACATTAACAGCAATGTACTGAAAAAAAGGTGGACATCATGGCAACAAAAAAAAGTATCGTGAAAAAAAATTCTAAAAAAACATCGAAAAAAAATGCTTCTTTGGGAAAATCAAGAATTAAAGGGGCGATAAAACGTACTTTAGCAAAAAAAGAACTTGAACGAGAAATAGAATTTAGTTTTTATGCACCCTTAGCGTCGTCGGTGACTATTGTCGGTACCTTTAATAGCTGGAATCCGTCGATAACGAAACTAACGAAAGATGGTCACGGTAATTGGAAAAAGACTGTTTCGTTAAAGCGAGGGCAGTACGAGTACCGTTTTTTTGTCGATGGTGAATGGGAAAATGACCAAAAAGAGTGTACATGCATACCCAATGAACATGGAAGCTGTAACTGCGTTCTTCACGTCACATGAAGTCCAGACTTGCGGAACCTGCCTGCCGGCAGGCAGGCGTAGTGAACGTAAGTCTGATGGCTGAATGTGTCCCCCACCCAGAAAAGAAGGAAGTAATGGCGTGGGGCGGATACGTTAGACATATTTTATTAAATATAAGAGAGTTTTATTAACTACGCTGGGTGGGGGATAAATTCCTGCCTACCGGACAGGCAGGCGTGCACATAATTTATGTCGCATGAAGCTCCTCCATAAATTATGCACTCATTTATGAATATTGTATTTGCGACATCAGAGATGGTACCTTTTGCAAAAACAGGCGGGCTTGCCGATGTCTGTGGTTCTCTGCCACTTGTGTTGGCGGAAAAAGGACATACAGTCAAAATATTTTTGCCAAAGTATAAGATGATTGACGCGGCACTTTTTTATGCCACCCAAGAACTTGATTTAATAGATATCGTACTTGGTGATGAGGTGGTATCAGGGAAAGTACATGTGTATGATTATGCCCAGAGAGTACAGGTGTTATTTGTTGAAAATGACGATTTTTTTAATAGGGATGACCTTTATGGAACTTCTGAGAATGATTACCCGGATAATGATCGCCGATTTATATTTTTTCAAAAAGTTCTTTTAAAGACATTAAAAGCAATTAACTTTAAGCCGCACATTTTGCATTGTCATGATTGGCAGACAGCGTTATTGCCGGTCTATTTAAAGACGGTACACAAAGAGGATCCCTTTTATGAAAAAACGAAGACATTTTTAACAATACATAATATGGCATATCAAGGCATGTTTTCTTCTGCGGCATTTCCTTTGACCGGCTTAAGCTGGGATGAATTTACGGTAGAAAAGTTAGAGTTTTATGGTAAAAGTAATTTTTTGAAAGGGGGCATCCTGTATGCTGATGTTCTTACAACAGTAAGCCAGCGATATGCACAGGAGATTCAGCTTAAAGAATTTGGTTGTGGCCTTGAAGCGGTGATAAAGCAGCGTCGCAATAATTTGTATGGCATTATTAACGGGATAGATAAAAACGAGTGGAATCCTGAAACAGACAAAGATATTACCGTTAATTTTTCTATCAACCAGCTTAATAAAAAATATATTAATAAAGGTGTTTTACAAAAAGAGAATAAATTAGCTGTTGACCGCAATGTTCCGCTTGTCGGCATTGTGACGCGCCTCACCGATCAAAAGGGGCTTGATATCCTCACCCCACTTATGCCGCAGCTTGCGCAGATGGAGGTACAGGTCGTTCTTTTAGGGACCGGAGATAAACGATATAACAAAAAATTTGCTCAGTTTGGTGAAGAGTATCCCGATACGTTTGGTGTTAATATCATGTTTGATGCTCAAATGGCACGGCGAATATATGCAGGGGCTGATATGATTCTTATGCCATCCCATTTTGAACCATGTGGATTGAGTCAGTTAATAGGGTTGCGGTATGGAACCGTTCCACTGGTGAGGGAAACGGGCGGTTTAGCTGATACTGTTATTGATTTTAATAGAAACACGGGGAAGGGGAATGGTTTTGTTTTTTCTGAATATACCAAAGATGCTTTACTGAAAACAATACAAAAGGCGTTGGAATATTATAAGAATAAAGAATTATGGAGGACGATTGTTGTCAATGGAATGCGTTGTGATTTTTCATGGGACGCATCAGCAGAAAAATATATTGAATTATATAACAAAGAAAAAAAGAAGGATTTAATGTATGCCTAAAAAAGATATTTTGCAAATCGGAAAACAGCAATTTACGTCTCGACTTATCGTTGGGACAGGCAAATACGCGTCTTTGGATAGTATGACAGCAGCACTTGAAGCATCAGGAACGGAAATGGTGACGGTTGCAATTGCACGTGTTGATTTAGATAATCGAGACGAAAAAACCATATTGGATTATATTGACAGAAAAAAATTCGTTCTTTTGCCGAATACCGCAGGGGCGTATAGCGCCGAAGATGCAATTCGAATAGCGCGTCTGGCACAAGCGGCTGGAGTGGGCACTATGGTTAAGTTGGAAGTTCTTGGTGATAGGAAAACATTGCTTCCCGATACCGAGGCATTATTATATGCAACAAAAGTATTAGTAAAAGAGGGGTTTACTATTCTTCCGTATACGAATGATGATCCTATTATGGCGAGGAAGTTAGAGGATGCTGGTGCAGCCTGTGTTATGCCCCTTGCAGCTCCTATTGGTTCGGGGCAAGGGATTATTAATAGATTGAATATTCAATTTATCAAAGAAACGGTGTCGTGCCCCGTGATTGTTGATGCGGGTGTCGGCACTGCTTCAGATGCAGCGATATGTATGGAACTTGGCGTTGACGGTGTATTGATGAATACAGCGATTGCTGGTGCAAAGGATCCTATCCTGATGGCGAAAGCAATGAGACACGCTGTATTGGCGGGCAGGGAAGCGTATCTGGCGGGTAGAATCCCCAAAAAGCCCTATGCTTCTGCGTCAAGTCCTCAGGAAGGACTGGCAAAAACAGTATGCAAGTAAAAGGGAAGGACCCATATCTCACGCGTAAAGCAACATTGCGAGATGTACGCAATATACATGTGTTGATTAATACGTGTGCAAAGAGTAAAGTCGTTTTGCCACGTTCGCTCAATTTTATTTATGATAATATCCGTGATTTTTTTATCTGTGAAAATCGTCGAGGAGCCGTTATTGGCTGTTGTGCCTTGCATGTTGTATGGCAAGATTTGGCTGAGATAAAATCGCTCGTTGTGAAAAAAAATTATCAGGGGAAAAATATCGGGACAATGCTGGTGCGGCGTTGCCTTGAAGAAGCCAGACAGCTCGGGGTGAGACGAGTTTTTGCTTTAACCTATAAGCCGAAATTTTTTCGTAAAAATAAATTTCAACGTATTAGAAAATCAAAATTACCTGCTAAAGTGTGGCGG
>JAHJGZ010000186.1 GCA_018823795.1 Candidatus Omnitrophota bacterium | reverse complement strand
ATCCGCAATCATTCCCACCGCAACAGCCCGTTCCATTAATAACGCAGCAACTGCCTCAATGTCTTCTCTTTGGTCCATACTTTTTAACAGTAATGACCGGACAACCTCTCTCACGAAATACGAACCTTCAAGTCGTTCAGCGACATTTTTGTTAATGAATGCCCGGACCGCAAACTTGAGCCATCCCTTATCCGCAATTTCCTCTCTTGTTGCTATTAAACCATGGATGTCTTTGAAATAATTGTATGCGGCTTCATTCCACGTATAATTCGCACTAAATCTTTCATCAATGCGTGCTTGGCTAATTGCTGCGGAATGTTTTCCGAACAAGGCCCCTTCAAGTTCATGAAACAGGTATTCATAGTCAAGATTAAGGCCTAAATCTTTTGATGCACGCTGAATAAACATGAGCATATCAGGTGAATAGAAGATATGAACATTATCTCCATCCCTAACTCCGTATCCGCCAAAATAATCTTCATCGCTAATAATAATTGCTGGTGCTTCACTCAACACAAAATCACCGCCACCAACAATCTTCTCATCCACTATCTCATCCAAGAACTCAGTTAATAGGTCCCCATACTTTACCGCAAATGTATCCCGACCAACTGGTTTATATGCTCCTCGTGCCCTCTTCTGTACAAACTGCGCTTTCGCTTCGGGGCCTTTCATTATAAAGTCCTCACTTACAGAAGAAGTCACCGCAGAAACCGCAGTACTAAACGCATCGGCAACTTCGTCGCGTACCGCATCCGTATCAAGCAGTCTCATAAAAAATCCTTTTCCCCCTTCTTCTTCCCTTAATTCAGCTAACGCTCTGTATGACGCTTCAGCAAAATAGTCACGAACCATATGAGAACTGATACCATCTAAATATCCTTTTGCAAATCCAACTGCAGGAACCCCCGGTATAATATCATCAAGCGCAGGGACAAAGGAAATGACAAAGGGTAGATAATCCTGTGGCTGTGCAAGTACTTGCTGCCAACTAATGTGTTGATCTCCCGTACCTTGCAGTACCCATTCAATGCCTAAATCAACCAAATGGTCACGCAGGGCACCGAACTTTTCACCTTCGAGATAAATAAATGGCACAAAAGTGCGCTTTTCCTTTTTTGCAACTTCAATAGCTGTCTGAAGTGCTGTTGCTAATTCTCCTTGTGCGACATAGTGTAAATAGGTCGAAAGTTCCATAATATTTGTCGTAGACCTTCTGTCATTAGCAGCTTGTATCATTAATATTTTTTCGCTATCAATGGGACCGATAGTATCACGGCCGTATGATTTCCATGTGTGTTGTCTCCGCTGTAACTCCTTAATCCGACTTTCTAAAAGCCCCTTCCCCAGTTCAACGTACGGCTGCCTAAGATACAGGTTCTCTTGCAAAATCTGCGTTGCACGATTATTAAGATCATTCACGTTAATATCTTTTGCAGTGAGATTTTCCTTTGCCAACGCCCGTGCAATCAGCCGATTTCCTACAGTATACGTCATGCCATAGAACGTTGTTGCCAGCCGACCAAGATCATGTGCAAGGACCTGTTTATTATCAAGCTGAAACATTTTAATATTAAAAACATTAAATGTATCCGTATCAAGTTTCATCATATCCCACAAATTAATGACCAAGGTGTCTTCCTGGTTCGCATAGTAGTGTTTCTGAGAACTCCACATGCTTGTCTTAATGGCACGGAGATTAGGACATCCTTCCTGCCAGATACTTTCATTGAAGTTCTGCTCGATCGATTTACCATACCAAAATAATATATCAGGAACAATGAACGCAATTTTTTTGATCTTATTATCAAGGATGTAATCACCGAGTTTGTTACCAAAATGGGTATGAGAACGGACTGCTTTAACCCCTTCATAACGTTCACTCCAATAGGCCTCAGCATCCATATTGTGATGATATGCCAAAAAGGTCATCATATGAAGATCTGCTGTCCACCGGCCGCCGACATTGTCAAACATTGCGCCAAAACCAGGTGCATCATCACCAAGAACTTTATCCAGCCCTGAATTGCGAATGAATGCCGAAAGCCGGCTTGCCTCAGGACGATCGGTTGTTTCAAAGAACATATTCCCTAAAACAATACCAAATATTTCCTTAGCCTCATCAACAGTTACCGACACATCTGCGGTATTAATATAATCGACCATACTATCAAAATTGAAATTCTTAAATAAATCTTTTCCTGTAATCTCTCGTCCATTTTTAAAATTGATGCTGTGTAAATAATCAAGAACCGCTTTTGCAAATCCTTTTCCATTAAGACCCAGATTTACAGCATTCTTTTTCAATAAAACCCGCAAAATTTCAACAAACACCATCATGGTTTCATCGGTAGAACCTGATTTTGAACTGGGGATCACTGCAACCTGGTCCCATCCAGCATTATATTGTGCTAATATGGTATTCATCGACTCTTCGAAGTTCTTGCCCAGTTCATATTCACCGACAATATAACCTGTTGTCGGATCGATCACCTGATACACATTGGCAATCCCTTGAAACGGCGTATGCTGTCCGCCGATACCGGTCTTAATGACCAGTTTAATAGGCTTACCGAGACGTTCCTGCCGACGAGCAAAGAATTTTTTCATATCGTTCACCGTATCAATAAAAACTTCCTTACCAGAACGACCATCCGCTGTCTTATCGACAAAGTAGCCTTGATTTCCTTCATCGCCAATTGCGAAGTTACCATCAATCGCGGCACCGGCAGGAACACCGTATCCCAGCTGTTCATAGCCGCCTTTAAGAAAGAGATCTGCATCATCACTATCAGCATCAAGTACGTCGTGTAATTTCTGGCCGACAATGATGCCTTCTACCTTCTCATCACTAACTTGTTGAGCTGATGCTTCTTCTATTGCAGTTTCTAAGGATACAGCCATCCTCTCTTGAGATGCTCGTAAATCATTTTCAACAAATGAAAGATTAAACTTCTCATATTTACTTTTTATCACCTCTTCATCTGCCAACGGCTTACCATCCTGTAATGGGAAAATATGAGCTTTTTCTGCTAATAATACATCCTTCTCAACAATAGCAAACTTTTGCTCGGTAAGAAAACTTATGACTGTCCCTGCCACTGCAATACGTATCTCTATCGCAGCTTCTTCTGTGTCTTCTCCATACGGTGCTTCATATGCTGAAACAAATTGTGGGTCATTCGATGATGCTCGGAATATAAAACGCCCCATAAAATGCCCGTCTTGATCCTCAAAAACGATATCTGCAAATCGATATTTTCCGCCATCTTCTTCAGCATCTTGCACCGTATTAAATTCCCTTACTTTAATCTCACCCACGGGAGTAGCGAATAGTGTACCAGGCTGAAATTTCTCTTTTAATGCGGTTATTACTTTATGTTTTCCCAAGCCGATTACTGCCTGTGGTGGATTTGTCGGGTTTTGCTTGTCATAGACCCACCCTGTCTTATTTTCTTCATCGCTGCTTAATTCTTCAAGAAATTCGGTATGGAAAAATGGCATAATCCGCGGTGATTGACTGTACGGAATCGTACGTTCATTGTAGAAATCAATCACAGGATTTTCGGTGCTGCCCTCTTCCCGTTTTGTATCAAAAAACGTTGCTTTTGCTTCACGCACTAATGTTGCAAACAACACCCCAACTGCAAGCGGATTTTCGATTTCGCCAGAGATATCAAGCCACGTATGGCCAGATTTTTCCCCATAAACTGGGAACACATATCCTTCTGCTTCCATTTTTTCTTTTACTGCTTTCAAAAATACATAGCCAGCATCCGTCTGAAACATATCGATACCAAGACGGTCTGCACTATCATTGACACCATGTGTCCCTAACACGTCCCTAATCGTTCCTATTTTTTTCCCAGACTTTCCATATCCCCACTTTTCAATGAGTGCAGGAAGTAATACAACAAGTAAATTATCTGGTAATAAATTATGAAACTTTGTCGCTCTGTCCTTACTCCTCTCGGGAACGACTATTGCTCCCCTATCACCGTCAAGGTCAAATGCCATCCCAAAGTCTGCTCCATGTTCTTCTACCGCATTCTGCAGTGGTATCAAATTCGTGTCTGATGATGGGTCTGCAGTATGTTCTCCATCAATTTCATGTATCTCTTCATTAAGCGATATCACTGTTGCACCGAGTGCTTCAAATGTTTTTCTCGTAAGATGCCCACTCGGCGTATTTGACCCTTCGACCACTATTTTCATTCCTTGCAATGGTTGGTATTCTTCTAATCCAGTCATTTTTTCATTAACAATGTCTAACGGCTGATCGGCCTGCTTTAATGCTTGGCTTAATTCAAAAAGTGATCCGCCTTGTGCGGCAACCTTTCCTATCAACGCATTAAACTTTATAACGTTCTCATCGAGGTTAATTCCTTCAAAAGAACCCATCGTTTCCGCTTTCATCTCTGCTATCTTTTCAGGATGTTCAATCAGGGGCTTTATAGCGTTAAGTGATTCGACCTTAATTGCACGTGATGGCATACTCTGAATCGTCCCGCCTACTTTCTCGAGCATTGCTACTTTAAACCCACGCACGATAACATCCTTCGGCTTTGACACATGCGATGCGGTCATGAATATACTCATTAATGGTTTTGTTTCTTGTACTCCCCACGAATATGATGTCACCGCACTCGTGGTCTCTTTTGACATATATTTTACATTCAAGCCTTTATATCGTAATGCTGCAACAAGTGCATCGATCATTTCCGGCTCGATTTTTCGTGCATCACGAGCAAGCAATACATCACGGGTATCTATCCCTGCTGCTTTTGCCTTCTCAAGCGCCATTTCTGCCCATACTAAACCGAAGCGGAAAACCATTTCTGGTTTTAAAAATGGTCCGGTATTTCGGTAATCATAATCACGGAACATATCAACATTAAGATCATCCATTGTTACCGACGTAGCAGCCCATTCAAATCCAGCAATTTGTGCTTGAATGTGGTCAGCTAACACTTCTTCATTTGTTTCTATAACATAAGGCTCCATTTCTTGTACTTTAAGATCATCAATAACAGCTTGAAGCATTTTTTCGGCAAGCGTGAGCACTGCAATGAAATTTGTCGTATCAGGATGAATACCAATTTTGATCGGATACGGATCACCAAATTCACTTTTAATTGGAAACGCTAAACCAAGTGAATACTCTTCACTTTCAACGATTTGTATTTCCCTGAATATCCCAGTCCCTGCAGGCCCTTTACCATATGGATAGGCATACCGTATAGCACGCATAGACTGCTTCACCTCATCCATATGTTGTTTCTGAACTTCCGGCGGTAATTGTTCTGCCCATTGTGCCACCGGACTTTCTGCTGCTCGCCATACACCTTTCTGCCCCACTTCCGCCTCAACAATCACTTTATTAACATCAAGATGCGCAATGAGATCGATGAGAGATTGATCAGCTGGATTAAGCACGACACGGATATCTTTTTGATTGATTTCAAGTAAATCACGAATTGCTTCCGCAATAAGAAACTTTGTATCATCCGGTGCAAATTTGAAAATATCCTTATCCCAAATTCCTGCTTTGCGATATGCTTCAAAGAAACCATTGGGCAATTTTGCGTCACCTTCAAATGCTGCCCATACCCCTTCAGTCAGTTTGGTGGTCTCAATAATAACGAAATCGGCCATTTCTCCGATCTCTTTTGCATTGACAACCGCTGCTGGCGTTTCAATAATCGCACCAATCTTAACGATCATTTCGTCAGCTCTAAAATGCCTAATAATATCCTTTTTTAAAGAAGGTACAATCTTTTTACCTTCTTCATCCTTCCCGCCATTGAGTACTGCATCAAGTTCTTTAGCGTTTGTAATAAACGGTAAAATGATATCAACTTCATCCATACCTGCATTCTCTGCCGCCTCAAGTACAGCAACAACAAACCAATTATACAACGGATACAGGCTCTCTATGAAATAACCGCGTATACCGCGTGTTCCGATCGCACGGTTTAATTCACGGAAATTGTCAATACGCCGCTCTACCTCTTTTTTATCAACATTAAGAGCATCTGAAAGCACACCCAGTGCTGCATTGGTCTCTTCCACCGATGTATACTCAAAAATAGTTTGTAACGCAATATCAGGAAATCTCACGGGTAGCACAGACATATCATCAGTAATCATTTCTTCAAAAAATGATACCAGTTCAACCTGAAATTCTTCTAAATAATCTCTTTTTTCTCTTTCATCCTGCGTTAAAAGAAATAGTTGCACTGGTAAACGAAGTGAATTTAATAATGCCTTTTCAACTGTTATCATGCTGGGTGGTTTATCAAGCGCATTTACCTCATCCGGTGTCGCTACTCTCACCGCAACATCCATTGCTTCAAGGCTGGTACTTTTATCAGGCGTTGGAAGTTCTGCAACTTTCCCTTCTAATGGCACATGCCCTTCAAGCGATTCCTGGGCTGAGGTAATAAGTGCTGCCGCAAGTCTCAGTGAACCACCGCTGACATAGGTTATTCCATACTTTGCCAAATAGTTTCTCATTGACGCAATGTCAACACCCTGCTCACCACAGATACCGATCTTAATACCCGGATTAACTGCGCGCGCCTCTTGAATTGTGCGTTTCACAAAAGCCCCAACTGCCGGATCAAGCGAAGAAAACGGATCAGCGCCAAATGCACCAATCAGCATCATGTTATTAATCCAATTTTTTCCGTCGTCACGGCTTAGTTTCATCGTCCCTTGCGTTAAATCGTTCGTACCAAAGGAAAGAAACTCAGCACCTGCTCGAGCAATATCACCGACATTGATCGTTCCGGCAACTAATTCAATCATAGTACCGATCATATATTCATCCCGTTTAAGATTGTGCTTTTCTGCAATCGTTTCGATAATGTCTCGAGCAAAAATATACTCTTTTGCATTACCAACAAGCGGCACCATAATTTCGGCATTGACTTCGATCCCTGTGCTTTGTACATGACGTAATGCACCAAAGATCGCTTCTGCCTGAACTTCAATAATCTCAGGAATAATCACGCTCAATCTCACTCCACGGGTTCCAAACATCGGATTTTCCTGTGCATAGGTATCAATTCTTCTCACGACCTCATCTACTGAAAGATTAAGATTAGCTGTAAGGGTACGCATTTTCTTCACCGCTTCTGCATAATCTTTCACCAGCGGATTTCTATCGTCACCATCTTTTCCATCGGTTTCATCCTGTGCTGCAAGTTCTTCAATACGATTTATTATCTCTTCAACCGACACACCTTCAAACGCAGCAAGTTTTTTCAACTGTCCGGCTTCATGTGGTAAGAATTCATGAAGTGGTGGATCAAGCAGCCGAATCGTTGCCGGTTTACCATTCAGGAACATAAAAATCTGCTCAAAATCAACCTGCTGAAACGGTAGGATTTCAGCTAATGCGTCTTTGTATGCCTGCCGATCTGCTTGTCCTGCTTCACCGGAAAGAATCATCTGCTGAATTCTCGGTATTCTCTCAGCATCCATAAACATATGTTCGGTACGTGCAAGGCCGATCCCCTCAGCACCATGCACCAACGCGGTAAGCACATCAAGCGGATTTTCTGCATTTGCACGAACACCAAGACCATTATTATCTTCTCGTAACACGCCTGCCCAACTTTGAACAGCCTCGTATTTTGTAACAAATTTATGATCTTCTTCTGTCAATTCGTTCTCTTTAATCTTTTCACGATCTTTTATAGAAGCGGTATATTGTTCAACACGCTTTATATACTCTTCTCGTAATGCATTATTTTTTGCTGTATCAGGTAACGTTTCTATCCATGTCTTAAGAAGAGCGATGACCCGTTCTAATTCTGGAATCCCTTCAACAAGCTTGGCAAGGTTAAGGCGTGAGGGAATTGTCTTAATAGCTCCTTCAAAAAATTGCCCTTTATCCCTTTCTCCGAAACCATCAATAGAAATCACATCCAGTTCATTGAGAACTTTCTTTATTTCTCCGGTTACCGGATCAATGATCGTCAATGTCTTTGCCGCATAATCAATGGAAAGATTATCATCACCAACAACCGCCGGCTTACCAAACTGGCGTGCAACCAGTGCTGCATGCGACGTACGGCCACCTCGTTTCGTGAGAAAACCTGCAGATTTTAACATACCAGGAAGATCATCCGGGCTTGTTTCATCACGAACAAGGATAACATCATATTTTGCGAATTCACGATCTTCGGGTGTCACTGCCAATCCTTCCCAAATCTTCCCACGAATGATGCCCACCCGACTCGCAATCTCTATCGCCCGTTTATTATCAAAGACAATATGACCGACTCCGGCACCCGGTGATGCATTGAGTCCGCCATCAGAAAGAAGACGTCCTTCCTCTTCTGCCTTTTTCTTATCTGCCTTATCAAAAAGTGGGGCAAGAAGTTCAGCAATCTTCGCTGGTGAAATACGCTCGACCGCCTGCTGTTCCGTAATAAGCCCCTGCTGAACCAAATCATAAGCAACCACAAACTCTGCCCATGATGTTCTCTTTGCAGAGCGGGTCTGCAGCATCCAGAACTTTACGGTCTCGGTCTCGTCATCATACTGAAAGGTAAATTCCATATCCTGTAAATCGCCATACTTCATTTCAAGAAACTCAGCGATCGCTTCGAAATTAAGCGCCATATCAGGAGATATCTTTTTCAAATTATCAAGTGGAAGGCCGGCTACGCGTCCTTTCACCACATCTTCCCCTTGGCATTTATTATTATATTCAATTACTAGCCCTGGCTTACCGGTTGTATTATCCCGTGAAAATCCAACGCCAGCGCCGGATTTATCGTTCATATTACCGTACACCATCGCCTGAACACTCACCGCAGTAAGGGTATCTTCAAGCTTATACCCTTGTTGCGCGCGATAGGCAAGTGCACGTTCGTTGTAGTTTGAGCGAAATACCGCATCTATTGCATTCAGATACTGTTCATACGGATCATACGGAATAGCTGCATGTCCTTGTTCAAGAATGAATGCCTTGTACAACCCGACAAGTTCTTCTAGATCTTCGGCACTTAAACCATATTCAGATTTAATACCTCGTTTCTCAAGAATCGTTTCGAGAATATACTTAAAACCGATTTTTTCCGCATCATTATCTTCGATACCGAGAACGGTAGTTCCGTACATCTCAAAAAAACGACGATAGCAATCCCAGGCAAACCATTCATTCGTCGCCTCTGCTAATGTCGATACTGAATCATCATTCAATCCAAGATTGAGCACCGTATCCATCATACCCGGCATTGATTTCTCTGCACCTGAACGGACCGCAACAAGTAACGGCATTCCCTCATCAATAGCACCGAGTTTTCTTCCCATTACCTGCTCAAGCCGAGAGAGGGCTTCAAGCGACGAGGTTTTGAATTCTTCCGATACCTTTTCCCCTGCAGATATCCAACTCTTGGTTTGTTCAGTGGTAATAGTAAAACCAGGAGGAACATCCAGTGAAACTTTATCAGCAACTTCTGTATATTTCGGCTGTTCTTTTGCCCATTCCTTAAACTCACCAGGAAAATCATTGATCATCTCAGCAATGTTTCCGCCCTTACCGCCAAGAAGAGACGTCATCCCCGCAGTTCCTTTTGGTAAGAATTGATCATAATGCACGGGATAGTTTCCAAAATAATAGATCGGTGGATGTTCATCATCTGCTAAAGGCTCATTCGTTGCTTTTGCTTTAAGTATCTCATCCTGCATCTCCGGACTCTCTGCGGCAAGCCAAGTGCCTGCGTCACCTTCTTTTGCAGGCATCTGTGCGTTATATCCATCTTTTGTTTCCACAAAAATCTTCACATTATTGACAACGTTTAATTCCCATTGATCTCGTACGGGAAAATCTGCATCAGAAAATACATTAATCTTAAAAAGAATGCGTATCATTGTATCGAAATCGGGTATTTCCTTTTTATCAACCTCTTGTGGAGGGGTATACACAATGACAACTTTTCCCTTCTCTGTCTCGGTGAGTCCTGCAAGTCCATGGCCGAGTTGCTCTGCAATAACTCTTTCCGTGTTTCTTGCTAGTTTATCTTTTAGCGTCTCACCAATACGAAGTACGGCAATCTTAACACCTGCAGCCATTTTTTCACGAATGTTGCTTACCTGCCACTGCTGTGGGTCATCTCCTTTAACAAGTTTAGTTGCATCCTCTATGTACACATCACCTGGATTAAGAAAATGCATTTTCCGTTCATTAGCTATTTGTTCAATCATTAAGCCAACTGGCGTTCTCGCATCTACTTGGTTAACGATCCACTGCGTATTAACCAATCCTTTCTCAAGTGCTTTGCTGAGTAGTAATGCTTCAGCAACATCTTCAGTCTCTTCTACTGAAGCCTGGATTGTTAACTCTGCCATTGCTTCAAATTTTTCAATATTTCCTTGTACAATACCAAGCACTTCCTGATTTGCTTCCCTATTGCCGGTATTTGCGTCAACAAGGTTTTGTAAAAGTTTCTCAACAGTAAATAGCACACCGATAAAATCAATACTACTTCTAGGAATAGTGAGAGTTAATGGCCGCGCTTTTTCGAAGTCAACCTCGCTGTCTACTCTATCCCCTTTTTTCAGTATATTGAATAGCGTGTCAGCTTTTGGTGTTAATACTGAATACTGAAGCTTTTCAACAAATTCAAGAACTGCTTTCATGTGCGCTTCCTGCTCAGTCGGCGTTAAAAACTGCTGTGCCCAACTCACGACAGGAGTGGCAGCAATCAAAAGCATACCGGTACTGATTTTCTTTACGATAGGACGCGTTTCACGTGTTCGTGCAGTAGCTGCTTTTTCAAATGCCTCCATTTGATCATCAATAGCCTTAATAACTGACTGGTTTTCATCTGCATACATTGGCTGCTCTTTTTGCCAATCAATGACTCCTACTCGTACCTGTTTAAGAAGACCGATAAAATCAACATTATCTTCATGTAAACGTACGAGAATCGGTTTCTTTTCACGCTTTTTCCTAATAACTCTAATAAGATCATTGAAACTTTTACCATCCTCCTTTGTATCCTCTTCAATAACAACGAGCTCCTCCCGCCCCGTATAATAATAATAGGTGATTTGTAATGTACGTAAAAAGTCTTTCACCGCATCCATCTTTTCCCGTTGCTCATCTGGTGTTAAGAACTGTTGTGCCCAGCTTACTACAGGTTCTGCAGCAAACCATTTTGTTGCCTCACCTTTCACTAGCCCAAGCCGTTGTAATATCGCATCAAGGACAGGGAGTTTTCCTTTCACTAACAACATTCCTGATGCACCGCCACCGGTTGATTTATGTTCAACATCGGCTTCGTTAACGGTCTTACCAGTATCTCCACCGCCCGCATTAACTTTAATACCTTTTTCTTGCAATCCCTTTAACTTTGAAGAAAAATACTTGGTTGATATAGCAAATGGTTCGAGTTCACTTACACCAGGATTACCGTTATAAATTACATTTCCTCCTGCTGGAATTCTTTTCTCTAATAGTACTAAAAATTCATCGATAAAAGCTGGATGCGCATCATAGACATACCACTCTTCTCCTGCTTCGACCAATTTTCGTAGATCATCAATTAATACCTGTTTTCTCACCTCAGCACCATCAGGCATTGTTTTGGCGGCAATGTGCCTTTTAGGATCGAGTTTTTTATTACAGATGGTAACTGCGGTCGGGGTAATTAATGTAATCTCTCTTTCGTTTGCCATCTGCATCAAAGTTTCTGCATTTTTTACATCTTCATCAAACGCTTTTCTCTCTTTCTCGTCCAAATCCATAACAGTACTTAAATCAATGCCATGTTGCGCTTTCATAAATGCTGGGATTGCAGCACCTGCAATACCAACAACACTCTTCTCAGGTACAAACTTCGGCCCCAAATTTTCAAGAATCTGCACCTTCTCATCAAGTTTCGCACCACCGAGCATTGCACCATAGAGTTCATCGATGCCGAGAAAAACATCAAGTTCTTTTTTTACGAGATTTCCGATAAAAATAGAATCAAAATGTTCAATAAGCCCGTACACACTGGCATTGAAGCGATGATTACACGAAAATGCTTCATTAACATGGCATACTAATGTTTCGGGATTTTCAACCTCAGGATACAACTCTTTTGCTGCATCATATGCAATCGATGCTAAAGCATTCGCATAATCCTGATACCCTTCGAGACCTGCCGCTTCTTCTGGTGTTAATGTCTCTTTTTTTGCTACTTTTATCATTAATTCATTCACCTTAACTTCATCGTATTTACAATAACGTGTATTTTCGAGGAAGTTTGCCGCACCTTTTACAATTTTTATTTCACGTTTATCAACACCATTTTCTTTAATGCTTCTGCGCTGGAGATTAAATGGTAGTACTTCCCCGTACTCCTTATAATACGCTGCCGCTACATCAAGCATTATGGATTCAACTGATTTTGTTTCAATGCTATTTTCTGCTATCATGTTCGCATAGCGGTGATTATGTGTTGCAATAATCACGGTCCTTCCACCTTCCATTGCTTTACGAAGCGTGGGTAAACTCTTCTGAACCCGGTCATGATACGGACTATCAACACCATTTAAATCAAGACGTAGAAAGACAACCTTCTTTTCTGCTGGAATCTCGTCAATAGTCGGAATAGCGTCATAGATTCCTGCGGTCTTTGCTTTTTCTGCCTCTCCAGAAACCTTCACCCGCTCACGTGCATCGATCGCTGCAAGGCGGTCTTCTTTTACTGCACGAATACCTTGTACGTGGTCACCTGATTTTAATGCATAGGCATTTACCGCAGCTGCTACTTCTGCGATCGAGACTTCGTTTTCTTCAGGTTCAGCCTCTTTTGAACGATGCGAAATAATCACCTCAATGCCGAATTTTTTCGCAAGGCGAATCACTTCCAATGTTCCCAAATACCCTTTGCTCGGATCGTTAATGCCGGTTGTCAAATAGCCATTCTGATTCAGCTTAATAAGAATACCTAATTTCTTTGTTACTTTGCCATCCGGACCAATAAACCCCTTTTCATCAAGCAGTTGAATAAGTTTGGTCAAACGACCAGCCTGTGTAACAAGATTATCATCACCGATAAGCATTATCTTATCGCCGGTCTTCTCAATTAAATGAATCCACCCATTCCAATCGTTTTGCGACATACCATCTTCAACAGAATCGACCGGATATTTCTCAGCCCAGCTCGCGAATATGTCCGCTAACTGTTCTGAAGTAATCTTATTACCTTCATACCAATAGAGACCTGGATCATGGTCCGGTTTATCTTTATCAACAACCATTTCAGATACGGCAGGATCGAATGCAAACGAAACAGTCCCCACTTCACCTGATGTCGATGGCTCATACCCTGCATTCTTAATCGCTGCAAGCATGCAATTAAGGACAAATTCATGTACACCAATATTCTGCTCTTTTAAATCGACTAAATAAAGATTATCAATCGTATCGTAGGTAGCTACATTATCATAAATCTCCGCTAACTTTTCTTTCGTAAGATCTTCTACCTTGTATCCGCCCTCTTTTCCGCGCAAAGCGCCAACACCCTTATCATACGGATCCGCAGCTAATCCTAACTGCTGGTAAATAAGTCCTAGCTGTTTATCAATTTCATCACACATTCTGTTTGCATCCGCCGTCGTTGCGCCAACGGGAACAATCATAAATTCCTGCATATCGAGACTATTCTCGGCATGCTCACCGCCATTGGTGATGTTGTACTGAATCTTCGTTCGTGGAACGCCTTTTGAGGCAATATCCGGCGCAAGTTCACGAATAAATTCATACGGCTCCAATCCCTTTTGACTGGCTGCTGCCCAAGCACATGCCATCTGATAGGAAAGGGTCACCTCAGCACCTAATCCTCTCTTTTCCGGATCGGTCTTATTAATCTCCTCGCTCATCTGGCGCATCACATCGGCAATCTCAACCAACTGATCCGCACGTAATCCTCTCCGGGTTACTTCTGCATGAAGAGCCTGAATATTTTTTATAGCCTGCTCAACCCCGACCGTTTTTGCTTCATCCTCACCGGTAGAAGTTCCTGCGGGCACAACAAAGTGGCCCTTTGCACCGCCAACAAGTTCAATATCAAGCCGGATTGTTTTCGCACCAAGGGTCGTAGTAACTGATGGAGTTACCTTGGCAATTTTGAGCGGATCCCCAGTCTCGGTTTCACCTGGCGATTTCTCAATGATCTTCGTAACAATGGCCATCGTTTTTGTAACTTTTTCAATTCTATTCAATGAAGGAGCAATGCCGACTTGAACACGACTATGGTCCACAAACTGGAGTTCCCCTGCAAATTCATAATATTCGCTTGTAATAGGATAGGTCTTCCAGTTGGCACCGATATAGGGAACCCTTCCGTTTTTCGGTCCTACTGCTGCTGCCACGTCAATAATGGGCAAAAATTCTTGAACACTCGTACTCTTGCTCCCCACTAAGAGTCCATCCACATCGGGTTGGGACAAATATTCACGCGCATTATCTTTATTCGCTGATCCTCCATATTGGATGCGCACGACATCGGCAACAGCGCGCCCAAACATATCAGCAAGCTGACCGCGGACATAGGCAGCCATCTCCTGTGCATCCTGCGCAGTTGCCGGTTTGCCAAGACCACTTCCTCCAATAGCCCAACGCGGTTCATAGGCAATGACGATTTTCTGGGCAACCTGTTCTGGAGTTACCCCCTTCAGGCCTAACTGAAGTTGTTTTTGAATCACCGAAATCGACTTCTCCGCGTCTTTTTCTTTTAATGTTTCACCAACACAGAGAATGATTGTTTGTACATTTTGATTTTCTGCCGCTGCTTTTACTTGTTCATTAATGCGTGTGTCAGATTCACGTTTGAAATTATCGCGCGCTTCAGAGTGCCCGGCAATAATACCACGAGCACCATCTTCCAATGCTTCGTTCAAATACACTTCACCTGTTTGTGCGCCTTGTTTCGTCGTAACTCGCTGCGCCAAAATATCAATCGCAGGAATCTTTACTGGTGGCATATAATCGGGAAAGAGTAATGTGTTTGCCGCCATATATTGCTCTTTCTGCACACCATGAATATCAGCCCGGCGACCGGTTAGTTCCTGCTGAAGAGGCAATTCTTTCACCGTTCCTTGTTCATCAACATACAGGATTACATTATCAACCCCATCGAACAATTTTTCTATAGCCGATTCGCCAAGTTTTTTTGTCATCCAAAGGTCAAAGGGCGATGTATCAGCTTCTCGTGTAGCATAATCACTTTTTCCGACAAGTGATACTGTAATACCACTCCCTCTTTCTTTAAAAGCGGCATTAAGAACCGCTGCTAAAATACGGCCGGCATCTTTTAACTTTCTATTTCCAAAATTATCTCTTTCGATATCCTCACGTTGGAATGCCTCACGCGCAACAGGGCTTCTTTTCCACGCCCGACTAAAAAGATATGCATTATCTTTGGTCTCCTCAAGCACAAGTCCCTCTGATGCTTCAATAACACCGCTGAAATCAGGATCATGCATCGCCTGATATTCAAGTGCTTCAATAAGCGCTTGTAAATCGACAGGACCTTCTTCAGGGATTAAGGTTCGTAATGCACGAATGTTTGATCCAATCCCCAGTTGTACAAATCCGGCTTTCCGTCCAAAGCTTTCATGAACCATAACGCGATGAAGCGATGGAGCTGATCGTTCTTGTAACCGCCGTGCCTCATCTGTGGCAGCCTGAACAAATGAATCAAACCCGTAACTAATAGGAATGCCTTTTATATCATTATCCATTGTCTTAGGCAGTGCAATAACGGGGAACCGTTCATACGCTGCCCGCAATTTCGCGGCAGCGCCACATGTGTCATCGCCGCCGGCAGTTATCAAAGCATCAAGTCCAAGTTTATTCATATTTCTCATTATCATCTTTGCGCCGAGCGGACGAACGATAGTTAAATCGACTTCTTTCATCAAAGCTTTATCATCGGCGGATAACTCTTCCTTATCCTTTTTCCTTTGAAAAAGTGTTTTATACATCTCAAGTTTCATTCGTACTTCCGAATCTAAACT
>JAHJGZ010000185.1 GCA_018823795.1 Candidatus Omnitrophota bacterium | reverse complement strand
TTCGTGCCGCAGCTTCACATAATCAGAAAGTTTTCCTCCCGTATCATATGCGGTAAGTGCAGCATGTAAGGCTGTCTGTGCCGTTTCTAATGCTTTCTTAGCTATTTCTTTTTTCTTTTCTGTCTCTGCTTTCTTTTTTTGTTCCTCAGGATCTTCTGGTGCTCCCTCCTGTCCCATTGCCGCCATCATCTGTGCCATCTGATCTTTCTCTTTACCTTTATCCTCATCCGGATATTTATCCGCCTCTTTTTTTGCATTCACATAATCACGCATCTTCCGAAGGATGTCCCGTATATTTTTGACCGCCTCTACAGTAACCGGTACTGTTGTATCCGCTAATTTCGTGCGCATTAATAATAAAGTGGCCTGCAGTGTTTCATCAGAAATTTTTGTTTGAAGATCACGCAATTCTGTCAAGGCAAGGCGTCGTCTCAATCGAGGAATAAACTGCATAACCGTAAGTGGAGACCGTATAATCGTTAATGGCTTATCCTCCTTTTCTTTTTTCCCTAAGGCATTAACTTTATCGATGCCTTTTCCCATCGTATTAAAAACCTTCGTAAGCCCAGGGATACGTTGGGTCTGCTTGTTATTCAACAGTGCCGTAAACTGATTCCCTGAAATTAAAAATCCAATCAATGCTGTTAATACAATCCCCATATAACCACTTATTGCAGTCCCCCAAAAAGGCGCTGCAGCCTGAGCAAAATTCAAATATGAAAATAAAACATTGCCTATCTGATACGCGCCCCATGCAACCCCTGGTGTTAATAATGCAACAATAAATCCGATAAATATAGAAACAGTATAGACAGTCTTTAACACTGTCCGCCGCTTCTGCCACTTCGCTTGTTTCGCTTCTTGTATCATGTCAGCATAGACGGCTTCTACTGCTTTCTGCATAGCCTGTTCTGTTAATAAAGGAGCATCGTTTGAATCCTTACGGCGGATAAGAAGATTCGATCGTGCGACATTAATTTTCTTATGCAATTTCAATACATCACTTATATGCATTTTTCCCAAACTGGCGGCCTGCAAAGCAGGGACATTTGGATACTGCTTGGAATACTGCATTATTACTTCTCGAATGCGCTTAATGTCATTGTATAACTTATTATTATGTACGGCATAGAGTGAGAGGGTGCTCGGAGGATGTTGGCGATCAGCATTCCGTACCATATGCTCAAGATCGATAAGTCTTGGATCTTTCATTTGATCAATCGGATTCCTTAATCCATAAGGAAGAAAACCGCCGATCTTGCTATTAAGGAGTTCCCGCGCCTCACGCAAACCGTATCTCAATTTTTCTATCCCATAGTGTGCTCGTACAGTCGTCGTCTTCCACTTTCCATATCTATGTTTCTTCCGAAGTTCAATCTCACGAGAAAGATTTTGCATTTTCTCACGCTGCCACTGTTTCGTTCGTGCCTGCGTTTTTTGGTGCCTAATATAATGGGTCAGACTTTTCATTGCTCCTTGCTTCTGATCTATCCCTTCGGCAAGCCGGACATTAAAAGGAGTACTATACCCCGTTAATGGGTCATTTCTGCTACGTATAATTGACAAGAAATCAGCTTCTTGAAGAGCTGCGGTCCCTGCGCTGACACGTAATGCTTCAACCGTAATGCGTACTTTATTCAGTGAGGCTGAAATATTCTTAAAATTAATCTCACTATTTTTTATAGTCACCAATTTCTGTGCCACATTGAGAATTGTACCCATAGCAATCTCTTTTTTCTCTTCCTCATCTTGACTAATAAAACCAAACATGCGCGCAAGGGATAGGAAATAGACCATATCATCCTCATCAGGCGGTGCTGCACCAGGGGCAGGAATAACCATGGCACTGAATGAACGAACCATATTTAAGAATGCTTGTCCTTTTTCAGTTAACGTATTATTAAACTGATTGACCATATCATCCTTATCAAGTATCTCACTCTGCATACGAAAAATATCGAGCAAGTCAATAATGCTCTTTTTTATATCGTCCTTTTCTATGCCATGTTTCGTGAAAAATTTATCAAGCTCGTTATTTAAAATGTCCTTTGTTGTCTCATGTTTCTGATACAAATCACCGATAAGATCACTAATATGCGACGAATCTTCTATCTCATGAAGCTGTAAAATGGCTTCAATGCTACGAGCGATCGGACTTTCTGCTACGGTATCCATTTCTTTATTAATATCTTTTACTCGATTTTCAAATTCGTTAAGTCTTTCTTTCATCCCTTCTGTGCCCTCTTCAGCTTCACGGCGGTTATTCTGTACTTTTTTAATTTCATTTTGTACAAAATGCTGGCCTGTTTGTTGCTCTACTTTACTGACGGTTGGAAGCTCCTTCGCTGCCTCCTCCCCTCCTGTTTGAAACCGGGCCTGGACCCAACCTGCTTTTGTCGTATCCCCCATAAGATCGGTTGCTTTATGTAACGTATCAGCAACGGAGGTATGCCGGAAAAACGGAAGTGCTTGAGCCTTCTCTGCCAAAGCAGATTCAAACTTTTCTTCTCTTGCCACCTCAATCTGTTCTTTCTCTTGTGTATTATCACTCAGAAAAATGTGTGCCTTCCTTATAGCCTGTACAATAACCGTATTCGCCTGTGCAAGGTCTCTATTAGTACCCATTGCATCTTTAATTCCTTCGGCTACTACCGCATAGTTTTTTTCTAATTGAGTAAGAGCACGGCGTGCTAAGGTATGATTCTTCGTATTAGCCATATCATAATCCATCAAGGTATCCAACGTTCTCTGAAGATTTTCGACGTGTTGTGGTATGTCATCACGACTCACGTTTTCATTAATCACATTAATACTATCGTGCAATGCATCAAATTCACCTTGTATGCCGGCACGATGTATGTCTTCTACAATACGGCCATGTTGAGAAAATTGTCTCTGGTATTCTTTGAGGCGCGCAATTTTTCTCTTCATTTGCCGTAACCGTACGATTGCTAATTCCTTCTCCTCTTCAGTTTTTTGCTCAACAATAACATTATCAAGCTCGGCAGCTTCAGAATTAAAATGTGCGGTATCGTTATCAATAAATTCACGAAGGTGGAATGTTAGATTTTCTAAAACAAAAATCTCTCTCCCTAATTCTGAAACAACGCTCTGCGTAACGCGATCTTTCCCGATCACCAATCTTAACGCTTTTGCCTTCATATCTGCCTTATCCTGTGCGTCAGGATTTTTATACATACGGTATCCATACATCATTATGCGTTGCACCCCTGAAAGTTCCTCTTCCCTGAGCGGTCGTTCAACCCCGTTCTCTTCTATCGTAGATCCAAAAAGGGTACCATCCGGTTTTTTCCCCATTAATTCATTTAAATACTGATCCATATGACTTCCTAAGGCTTCGCGTATTTTATGTAATGCCGGTTCAGAACTTGAATTATGAACCGATGTACATGCCGCATTTAATATCATCAGTTCTGATTCCAATAAGTTATTGATACCAACTCTTTCTGCTTTTTTAAAATACTCTAGTGCTTCAGCAAAAACATCATGAGCGCTATGCTTGATATATCCATCACCACCACCGGTCAATTCATTTCTCGTAAACGGATCATTTAAAGAAGTTTGAAACTTATCGCTAAAACGGCGCATTGTCTGCTTTAACGTATCTTTTATCACTTCATGTTTCATCATCTCTTCTATGCGATCTTTTGCTTTTTTCTTATCAAAATATAAAAAGACGTGACCGAGAACGCCATCTTGACGAGCAATACGCCCCCGCATCTGTATCAGTTCATTTAAATCTCTGTTCGTTGCATTAGCAAATAAGGTCAGCGGAAAAATAAGGTTAGCTCTCGTTCTTTCTTTATTGAGAAAATGAACAGTTGCGCCAGCTGCCAGTTCATAGGAATCGACAATAGTAACACGGCCCTTTATAACCTTAACCGTAATACATTCGTACATATCACGTTCTTCAGATGTCCCGGCTTTATAGAAAAAGGTTTTCTCATATTTTTCCTTTGCTATTGCATCGTCTAATGCATGAAACTCATCCAAAATGGCCTTGTTGTATTCATTTTGGATCGCTTGTTGTGCTTGCGTGTGAGAAAGGGTGCGCTCTTTTCCAAGGAATAATGCGTTCTTGACAATATTCGTTATCGTATCCCATCCTTGTTTTATTGTTTCCACATTCGTACCGATAATGGCAATACCTGCTTTACTGGTTACCTTAGAAATCGCGTTGACAACTGTTGGTGATATATTCGTGGTAATATGAATCACCGTATTCGACTGAACTTTCAACACCTCATCCGTCTCACTCTTTTCTGCCAGTTTATAATGATATTCAACCTCTTCATCGACAATACTTATCTCATCCTGCATTTGTTCTAAACGACGTTCGATCGACTGTCGCTCATCCGCTGTTGTCACTTTTTCATACTGTGCGAGCTCATTTTTAATTTCTTCTTCAGTACACTTTTCCTGGAACTCGATAAACGACAACAAGTCCTTTCCCCTCTCTCTCAATTTCGTGTTTTCATTAACCCATAATGACATTTGTGCAAACATGTCGTTGTTTCGTAAATGATCGTATTCTTTCGCGAGTGCTGTATTATCTTTCTCCCGTTTTGCTGTTCGTATTCTATTCACAATAGCATTCATTGATGCCACATCACTCTTAATACTTTCCGCTGCTGCAATTCGTTCACCAAATTTCATATAACGAATATTTGCTCGCTTTAATTCATGAATCAGACCACGACTAATGCCATTGGTCTCGTCCATTACCACACCTGAAAGACGCATATCAAAGAGTCCCATCAGGCGGTCATACAACGCTTGTTGCGCTTGCTCTTCATTTTCATACCATTCAACATTTTCATTATGATTTTTTGCGTTCGCATCAATGGTTTCCGGCCGTGCCATTACATTGGTATGATAGCGTACAATCTCCTGTAACGCTTTTCGTCCGCTCATCTTTCCAAAATTTTTCAAATTATGGAGATTCCAGGTAAGAGGATCGACCGATTCTTCTGCATTGCCGGTATTTTCCGCTTCAAATGCACTAAATGTTGCCGATGTTGCTGCCGCAATTGTTTTTCTTTTGACAATAATCTGCTCAATTCCGGTATCAGTATCTTTTTCATAACGTATCGTTGCATTTCCCAGGATAAGAACATCTTCCCCTTCAAGCTCCTGTAATTGATCAAAGGCCAGATATGCTGCTCCTTCATGGCCATCCCCATTTAAGGAAATAATTTTTCCTTCTTTTGTTTTATATGAACTCAGTGCCATCCCGTTTGGTGTTTTAATATATATCCGTTCTTTCCCCTCCACATCTCGTTCCACCCATATCTGTGCACGAAATTGTGCGATACCTTTTTCATTCCCGGTAAGATTTTTAATAGATGCATTGTCTTTACTGTGATGTTCCTTACGCAATGCGTCTAAATCGATTTTTTGTTGATTTTTTCTATTGAACGCTTCACTTTGGGTAAATAAAACCGTACTGGCCGCAGAATCGGTTGTTAATGACTTCTCAAGGTTTTGAAATTCCGGACATTCATACGCAAAGCGCTCATGGGTCTCTTGTAATGCTTTTTGTAACCATTGCCGCTCTTTTTCTTTTCTTTTTACTAATGCTTCCCGTTCAGCACCAAAGGTACGGGCAATTTTTTCATCGATCTCTTTGTTAAATTTCGTCGCGCGTATTTCAAGTTCAGCGAGATAGCCCCCCTCACCTTGTATAATTTTAAATTTCCCATCCTTGTTCGTTACAATGAGTTCATCCTCTCGTACTTCGGTCCCTTCTGCAATCGGTATGAGTTCAGCCCCTTTTCCATAATATATTTCTACCATGTGTTCACGCGCTTTATAAAAAAGACCGGCAAGGAGTACTTTGTCGCTATGCTTCGCGGCCGACTTACTTCCCCCTTTAGCATTCTCCGTGGTTGAAACATCGCGGTTATAAATGGCATAATCTCCTGATCCTTCATAGGCCGGTTCCTGTGCAAATGATGAAATAAGACTTTCGATTTCCCCCTCTTTTTCGATGCCGAGTTTCTTGGCTCTTTTAAATAAATAATCTTCTAAATCTGCTGATGTCTTAACCATAAGATCTTTACCATTTCGATAGAAAAACATACGATAGAGCTTTGGTTCCCCTTTTTTTGAAAGGGTTGTGTATTTTTTTAACTCATTTTCATCCGTAAGAACTTGATAGGCATTATCATCTTTAAGCCAAAAATCTTTCATTTTACTTAACTCTTTTAATTCATTTAAAAAAGTCCAAAATTTTTCAAGCTTTTCTTTTGGAAAGGTTAATTCCCCTGTTGGGTTGGAAGTAATATACTGGTTAAGGAGAGAAAAATAACGGTCCGATTCATCGATCTTAATATTACCCAGTTTTGCAAGCAATTTCTTCTTTAACTCAGGATTTTCACGCTCCATGCGGTTAATATCAAGTCCGAAGAAACCGTTCTGTTCCGGATCAACGACATAGACGAGATTGTTTTTATCGAGTGATTTTTCAAGCTCATTCCAATCGTGTTTTGCAAAAATTTCACTTAAGTTTACAATGGTTGAACCTCCCATAGCAGCTAGATATTCATGTCGTATATTAAAACCGGTCCACCCATTAACATATTTATCCACGGCAGCAGGGACATCCGCCATAATCATTTGTGCGGGGATGTTTAAGTCTTCAATATCCTTCCCCTCTTGCATCGCGATACGCATCTCTGCAATCGATGCATTGAGTAATCCGATCGTTTTACCCAGTGCGGTCGCACCTCCTACATAGCTGCCACGCGGCATACCATAATACAAAGCCTTCTGTCCTTCACGTAACGATATTTGACTATCCGTTACGATATAAAGAGGAATATTAAACCGTTGATAAAATTCATCGTATGAGTATTCATATATCCATTCGTTATTCTGAAGTTTCTGCCTCCAGAGTGTCATATCAGCTTTGAGCGCATTCAGTGTTACGGTTTCACCTCTTTCCTTTTTATCCTGAATAT
>JAHJGZ010000184.1 GCA_018823795.1 Candidatus Omnitrophota bacterium | reverse complement strand
AATATCTTGCAATTCACTTACCCGAATACCGGAGCTATATAAAAGTTCCATAATCGCTTTATCTCTTCGCTCGGCTTCAGAATCTCCTGTCGGCGCTTCGAGTAAGTTCACCACTTCAGTTTGATCAAGAAAAAGTGGCAACTTGCGTTCACGTTTTGGCGTAGACACACTGACTGCCGGATTCGAACTAATAATATTTTCCCTGTTTAAAAATTTGAAGAATGAACGAACACAGGCAAGCTTTCGCGAAATAGAACTTTTTGAATATTGCTTCGCTTTTAATGAGGAAAGGAATTTTCTAATATCTAAATAATCGATTGTTTCGATGCTTTTATTACCAATACCTTCACAAAATTCCCGCAAATCAATATTGTAGTTAATTAACGTATGATGAGAACAATTACGTTCAGCTTCAAGATACAATAAAAAACGAGAGATATAATTTGTCATCTTCTCAACCTCTCAGCACTTATTATTCCGATTGGGGCACCTCGCCCGGTAATTCATTCTTATGAGGGTCTGTTGCTTGAGAAGATGTCTCCTCGTCTTTGTGAGGTAATTTATTGATCACATAGGTACATGTAGGATAATTTGAGCATCCATAAAAAAAACTTCGCCGTTTCGATTGTCGTCGGACTAATTCTCCATTGCAATCGGGCGTGGGACATCTATATCCTGTAGGAATAGATTTTGTATATTTACATTCGGGGAAACCAGCACAGGCTAAAAATTTGCCAAACCGTCCCCATTTCATTACCATTGGTTTTCCACACGTATCACAGGAATACTTCGTCTCGATCACTGTCTTCTTAACACTTTTAAGTTTCTCTTCCGCTTCTTTGAGGGTTGGGGAAAATGTTGTATAAAATTCCTTCAACACCGTCGTCCACTCTTTTTTACCTGCCTCAACTTCATCAAGCTCATCTTCCATGTGTGCCGTAAAGTTAACATCGAGTAAATAGGCAAAATGATTCATGAGAAGATCAATGACAAGTTCCCCCATTTCAGTCGGATGAAATGCTGCAGAACGTCTTTCAATATAACTTCTACCAAGAAGTGTTCTAACTGTCGGAGCATAGGTACTTGGTCGCCCAATGCCAAGTTCTTCTAATGTTTTCACTAAACTTGCATCATTAAACCGGGCAGGCGGTTTTGTAAAGTGCTGTTCGGGAAACAATTCCCGCAAATCAACGATTTCTCCAACTGACAAATGTGGCAAGACATATTGTTGTTTATCTTCCTTTTTATCATCATCTTCCGTATCAGAAGAAGGCGCATATACCTTCGTAAATCCGGGAAACGTATTCGTCGTGGACGCTGTTCGAAAAAGATATTTTTTTAACGCTTCGATATCAACAGTATGCACAAGGTATTCAGCGTCACTCATCTGTGTGGAAACAAAGCGTTTCCAAATAAGATCATACAACTTAAACTCATCATCTTTGAGGTATTGTTTTATCGTCTCCGGGGTTCGGATAACTGAAGTAGGACGAACCGCTTCATGTGCTTCCTGTGCGCGTTTACGAGATTTAAAGATACGTGGTTTTGCACAGAGATATTCTCTCCCAAATGTTTTTTCGATGTAGGTACGCACTTCACCGAGCGCTGTTTTAGAAACATGAACAGAATCTGTTCTCATATACGTTATCAATCCGACGCTTCCTTCCTCTTTGCCCAATTCAATTCCCTCATACAACCGTTGCGCAATCATCATTGTTTTTTGTGCAGGAAATCGCAATTTATTGTATGCTTCCTGTTGTAATTTGCTCGTAATAAAAGGGGGCTGCGGCTTTCGCTTTTTTTTCTTCTCGTTAATATATTTGACACGATACGTCGCATTTTCTAAACTATTAATAATCACATCGACGTCTTCTTTATTTGCTAAATCAATCTTTTCATTGCTAATCTTTTCAAGGTGTGCTTTAAAGACCTTATCTTTATCCTTTTCTTTTTGAGAAGCAAACTCCGCATCAAGTGACCAGTACTCCTTTGACTGAAAATTTTTGATCTCTCTTTCCCTATCAATAATCAATCGTAATGTAACAGACTGAACACGTCCAGCACTCAAACCACGAGCAATCTTCTTCCACAGCAACGGACTTAACTTATACCCCACAATACGGTCTAAAATACGCCGTGCTTGTTGTGCATTAAATAAGTTAACATTAATGGGACGAGGATGGCGAAAGGCTTCACGGACAGCGGTAGGCGTAATTTCATTAAAAGTTACCCGTTTAATCTCACCTTTAAAACCTTTCTTTAATATCCAGTCCAGATGCAAACAAATAGCTTCACCCTCACGGTCAGGATCTGCTGCTAAATAGATACTCTCAATATTCTTCCTCGCTTTTTTAAGACGACTAACAATTTTCTTCTTAGCATTAACAATCACATATTGTGGAGTAAAATCATTATCAAGGTCTACCCCAAGACGGTTTCTTGGCAGGTCTCGTACATGCCCCATAGAGGCCTCAACTTTGTACGCACTACCGAGGTATTTATTAATTGTTTTTGCCTTTGCTGGTGATTCAACAATAATAAGGTGTTTACCCATCGTAACCTCTATCCTTTAAGTAATAGGATGTTAAGTACTTAGCCGCCCCCCACAAATCGAACAATCTCAAGGCGATCCCCTTCTTTAAGCACCATACCATCATAATCGGCCTTCTGAACAGCCTTTAAATTCCGTTCAATGGTGACTTCCTGTTTGTCAATTTTTAAGTATTCTAACAACTGAGAAATTGTATATCCGTTTTCAATATCTTTAGGCTTTTCATTTAAATAAACTTGCATTATACAACTCTTGTTGTTAATACACCTTAAATCAACTATTTTTCGGGTATTGTAAAGAAAAAAGGAATCTTTGTAAAGATTTATATTATAGGACGGTGAAAAGAGGGAGGCTATGAGGGGTAATGACAAAGAATAAAGTATACATTAGTATTCAGTATTTCTTCTAGGAAAAACAGTATCAATAACAACATTCACTGCTACTGTTTCTTTTTTTCGATATCTTTAATGACCTTCTCCAAGATATCTAAATCAATCGGCTTCTCCATGTAATGAGCTACATTATATTGTTGTATTCTTTCTTTTGTTTCACCACCATCACTATAACCTGTTGTAATAATAACTGCTGTTTGGGGGCTATGCTCACTTAACACTTGCATTACGCCTTCACCATCAATCCGCGGCATTCGTAAGTCAAGAATAAGGATATCATATTTTTCACTTTTTAAACAGGCAATCGCTTCTTCACCATCTGAGGCTGTTTTTGTTTGGTATCCTATATCAGTAAGAAAATCTGAAAGCACCTCAACGGCTTCTTCTTCATCATCTGCAATTAAAACTTTACTCATGGCCTTTTTCCTTATTTACTTTAACGAGTGTAAAATAAAATATTGTTCCTTTACCTACGGTACTCTTTATATCAACCGTTCCCCCACTACTTTCAATGTATCGTTTCACTAATGATAGCCCTAATCCTGATCCAGTAGTTCTTGTTCCTGGTACGGGATTTGTCGGTTTCGTTGTATAAAACGGCTCCCATATTTTATCAAGATCTTCAGGTGCTATGCCACACCCCGTATCGTGTACTTCAAGCACTACCTTCATCTTTCCTTGTTCATATGCTTTAAAAGTAATAGTCCCCTTTTTTTCAATAGCATGATACGCATTCATGACCACATTATATAACACTTGTTGAAAATGAACCTTATCAGCATAGACATCACTGATACTATCGGGAATATCTATATGAATCATAATATTATCGCTATAAAACTGTTTTTTTCCGATAAGATCAATACATTCCGGAACACATTCTTTAATATTTACTGGTTGAAAATCCATTTCCTCTGTCGAAGGCCGTGCAAAATTAGCAAGCCGCTTAGTAATAGAATGGGCTCTCGTAGCATTACGCAAACTCGATTCAATGACGTCTTGTGCATTTTTAACAATATCAGATGCTGTCATAAATTTTCCCCCAGCAAATTTACGAAGAAAATTCTGACAACGCATACTAATAATACTGAGCGGATTATTAATTTCGTGATTAATCCCGCTCGAGAGTGCGATAATTGCATCCATCTTATTTTTTTGTGCCAAGAGTACGTGTGTTTCTTCTTGTCTTTTAAATAAAATAGCGTTATTAATAGCAACCGCTATTTGACTTTCCAGTGTAGCAAATGCATCTACATCGTCAATAGTATATCCTTTTCCCGACCTCTTTTGTCCTAAATGCAAAATACCAATCAATTTATTTTTAAAAATTAAGGGCATACACAATTCCGTTTGCAAAGCCTCCAATACTCGCAGCACCTCTAATGAAGCTCCCTTTTCTTTTTGTAGTCTGCTTTTAACAATAATTGCTGATTGTTCTTGCAAATAAGCAACGAGTGGATTGATCATATCTAATGAAGTCTCCTCGCAGATCTGCCCATACGCATAGGCAAGCGTGTATTTACCTGTGCCCTCCCGGTATAACAGAATAGCAGCTCCACTGAGATCATAAAAATCATATAATGTTTTTACAATCACTGTTGATAACTTATTGAGGTCTACAAATGTTATTAATACATTTGAGAAATGTTTTAAAAAACTTCGATAATCAATTTCTCTATACTGAAACATGGCATTAACAGCCTTTGTGAAAAGTTGTTTTATAGCATCATACAAAAAAACAATGAGTGCCATACTCACCGTAAAGGATATCGCTCGGTAAAAAGGAATGAGCGGTCTTGTAATAGATAATAACAACAAATAAAGAAAATAGCCGCTAGCAAAAATCCCGATTCCAATGAACATTTTTTGTGTAGTTCTTTTCATACCTTTTTATCTCATATACAGAGGGTACTTTCTTGATTGATACCTGTGATTAAAAATAAAAAAACACTTGCCTTATTCCTAGAAAACACATAGTAATCTTTACTTACAAATATCGGCAATATTAAGAGGTAACTTTACTTTACGAATAGGCGTGTCATACGCAAAGGCTTCATTCGGTCTATTCATATTCTAATATAGATAACTCCATACGTTACACAAAATCAACCGTTATTTTCAATACTTGCTTCGTTGCGGAGGTAATTTTATAACTATCAGAAATACTGAAGGGCACTACCCAAATAATATCATCGTTCGAGGTAATAAGAGGAACTAAATCCCTTTTATACCGAGGAATTTTCTTCTCCATAAGCAAGTCTTTCAATTTCTTACTTCCTTTCATCCCCAATGGTTTAAATCGATCCCCCTCTCTTCGGGTACGAATAGATAACGGCAAACTCAAACGCTTAAGGTCAAAATATTCAACTGTCTTCTTCTTTTGTATTTTTACATTTCTCTTTTCTACCCGTACTGCCTTAAATGACATGCCAGCTTCGGGGATGGTTACTGTTTTCGCAATAGGCAACGGGACACAAAGCTGTCTCTTCTGTCGTGTTAGGCGTCTAATAACAATGTCATCGTACTCGATAAAAACAGTGATTTTATCACTCAGGCAAAGATTCGCTTTTTTCTTTTCCTTTATCGCATTTCGTAACATACTCCAATGTTCAAAATCAAGTGTTGCCTCAGGAGAACACACCTGTAAGGCCTCGTCAAAGATCCTAAAACCAAGAGCAGGATGAACAGCAAGAAATTTCTTTTTTCGTAAAACAACTTCTCCTTTTTTTTTCTTTCTAACGATTTTTTTAAACGATATATGCGCTTCTTTTCTCAAGAATTCTATATCAACAGCAGCTGAAGATGCAAGGCGCGCCAGCGCTTTTTTAATTTGGGGATTGAATTCCTTCTCAAACAAGGGAATGAGACGATGCCGCATTTTGTTTCGTAAAAATTTTACGGACCGGTTAGTCGCATCTTCTCTAAAACGAATCTGTTCCTGCTTTGCATATTGAAGAATTTCATTACGATTGGACATAATAAGTGGCCGAATGACTGTTGCATTACCATACTGCAATACTGGACGAATCGCAGCCAGACCTTTAATCCCCGTTCCTTTGATGACCCGCATGAGAACGGTCTCTGCCTGATCATCCTGCGTATGTCCTAAAGCAAGTTTTTGAATACCATACTTTTTAGCGGTTTTTACAAAGTAATCATACCGACACAAGCGTGCTGCCTCTTCCAGAGAACGTTTATGATGGCGAGCATAGCGCCGTACATTTCTTGTTCCAACGGTAACTTTCATGTTCATTCTTTTGGCAACCCATCTGACAAACTCCTCGTCCCGCTTTGCTTTTGCGCCTCTGAGCTGATGGTTAAAATGCACTACCTGTAAAGTAATACCTATTTTTTTTCGTAGATAAAATAAACTTCTCAGAAGAACCATTGAATCCACACCACCGGAGACAGCAACAAGGAGTTTCTCTCCCTTTTTGCACATTCGATACATACGCACCGTATCAAGCACATTCTGTTCTAAAGGTAAAATTTCTTTTTTCATAGTATCACTATAAAAAAGGGGCGCATCCAATTGGAACATTGTATCTGTGTATTACTGTTCCACATGAATACGCCCCTTCTCATTTTTGGTAGCGGAGGAGGGAATCGAACCCCCGACACGCGGATTATGATTCCGCTGCTCTAACCAACTGAGCTACTCCGCCATGTATTTAATCAATTAAAACAGTTACTCCCTCTAGAGGGATTCGCCTCCTCCGTAAAATTCATCACGAATTTTCCTGCGTAGGCTCCCCTCTGCTGCCTGACGCATCACCTCCTGTGATGCTTTTCCTCCTGCCCCAGTCGGCGGCAGCCTCGCTTTATCGCCGCTTTAGAAAAGGCGATAAACCCCCGACACGAGGATTATGATTCCTCTGCTCCCCGCCTGCCTTTGCACACGCTTGCATATTCAGCGGCGGGCAGGTAACCAACTGAGCTACGCCGCTCTATTTTGTATCTTTCTGTCAAGACGAGTTAAAATAATAAACTAATTTATCATATATTTCAAATAAAAAATTTTATACGTCTACCAGTAGGCAAATAATAGCTACTATACCAATCTTTCTTATTGTCTTTACGTTGGAATATAGTTCCCATAACTTATCCCCCTTCTTCCTCGCTTTTTACAGAATTAGAGTGGCATTGCATTCACGACATCTACAGGCGCGCCAAGCTCCTCTTCCGAGGACTTCCTTCTTTTTCCCATCGTAAGAACAAAAAATTGCTTATCAGATGAAAAAGGATTAGTAACGATAACAAACGGATATCTTAGGAATAAAACTTATTTTGTTTTTCTTAGATAATAACATTTTAATAGAAAACATCGCTTAAACAGAACTATTAACGAGTGTATCTATAAAGTTTTAAAAAGAATCCTTTCTCCTCCGGAGTTCTGCAAATACATCAACATCACTTGCTCTCTTCATCCCAATCGCTTGTTTGATCTGCTGTGTATGAGCACGCAAAAAAACATTAGTCTCTTTTTCTTCTCCTATTGTAGAAGAAACGGTCGGTTCTTGCATCTGCTGTAGTTTTTTTACCGTTTTTAACCGTTCTTTAATCATTTTATTGTTTGGTTCAATGGAAAGCGCAAATGAGAAATTCTCTACCGTATAGTCATGGCCACAATATAGTCTCGTATCATTAGGTAATGCAACAAGTTTTTGCAATGATTCCCACAATACGTGAGGCATATTTCCAAACAAGCGACCACATCCACCAACAAAGAGTGTATCGCCGGTCCATACAATACCATCGCACTCTTCAGTTTCACCCGGTAAATAATAACACACACTTGTTTGCGTATGTCCAGGCGTGGCAATAACATGCATCTCCTTCTGTCCTAACCGAATAATATCCCCATCCTTTACAACACGGTCTATGCCCGATATATGTACATCAGGTCCAACAATCTCACACCCCGTTGCTTTTTTCAATTGCTGATTTCCGGCAATATGGTCAAAATGATGATGCGTATTCATTATCACTGAAAGCCTAATATGTCGCTGCCTGATACAATGTAACACAGACTGCACTTCAAGAGGATCAATCACCATTCCTTCTTTTTCATGAATAAAAAGGTATATATAATTATCACTCTGTGTTGGTATTGTAATGACTTCCTGCATAGAAAACCGCTTTTTTCCTAGAAAATCGCCTTCGGCGATAACTCTTTAAGCCGATGGCTGATTTTCTTGCACTATAGAAAGTTTTTCTACTTTCCTATACTGTAAAAAGTACAATAAATATTTTTTTATTATATCACTTATTTCAAAATCATCATATCTCTCTTCATGGCGACATGCAGGCTCCCGTTCTTCCGAGGAAATGGCAAATAATTATTCTTAATTTTTTTTTAGCAATCTGTAAGAAATATGATATAATTT
>JAHJGZ010000183.1 GCA_018823795.1 Candidatus Omnitrophota bacterium | reverse complement strand
CGGGGCTCTTGGTCTAAAGCACTATACTGTGCTTTCTATCAATCATTGGGCGGTGTCTTTGTTTGAACGTAACATGATAGAAAAGAAATTGCGTTTTCTTTCTGCAAATGACCGAACGCTAATATCAAATTTTTGTGACAGTGGCACAGGCCGTAAAGCAATTGAGGGTGCGTGGCGCTCACTCTATGGGTGGCCGGTACTATGCAAAGCGTAATAATTCACTAATTTTATAGTAACAAAAGAGTGCGGCTTATCTCGTTTGGTATCTACCGGCCTATAATGATCTGGGCCAATCGATCTTAATAGGAGAGCCACAATGTTTACCGAAATCGGCATCGAAAATTTCAAGGCCTTCGGCAAGATGCAGAGCATTCCGCTGAAGCCGATCACTCTCATCTACGGACCGAACAGCTCAGGAAAAAGCTCTCTTCTGCAGTCACTGCTATTGTTCAAGCAGACCTTAGAAGAGGGCAGTGAAGAAGTTGTCCTGCTGCCCAAAGGGTCTTTGGTGGATCTTGGTAGTGTTTCTGAATTCATTCATAAGCATAATTTGAAGAAAGATTTTAAACTGTCTCTTTCCTTCAAGCATTTGTGGAGTGACGGTTGGATGTATCAGTCTTCCTTTCCAGAGAATGATCAATTAAAAATGGAATTCTCATTTTTCTCCGAAAGAATTCATAAGAACACAACCCAAATTTTCGTCAAAGAAATTAATTTATTCTACGAATCGGAATCTAAACCTTTTGCCAAATATAAAAACGTATGGTTCTTCCCCGAGCTGAGGCGATTGATTGTGCAAAAAACCAATGCAGCAAGGAAAAACAACGAAGACAATAATTTGATCGAAAAGTGGATTTCGGATGTGAAGCGCTCAATACTTGTTTTAGAGTCCATTAATCTAAAATCTAAATTAATTAAAGAACAATGGAATTTTTTCGCAGGGAAAGATTTTAAAGACAGACCATTCTATAATGATTATTTATCTTTGACTGGTCGTCTCAAGCAGAGGCTTAAATCCGATATGAAAGTAATGAAGGGAATTAAATCGAATAAAAAAAAGCGAGAGATGCTATCAAAATTTATTGACAATATTAAACTGGGCAATGACTCTTATGAATTGATGGAAATTCTCAAGGAAAGGCTTGGATTTAGTACTTCTGATTTGTTCGATACTGAACAAAAAGAAATTAAGCAAATTATAGATCATAAAAGATTTAGGTTATTGAGCTCAGAAGAAAAATTACTAAGAGCGATCTTTGGAGAGAAAGAGTGCACGATTTTTCAAGAGAGAGAAAAGCCATCTGAAAAGAAGGGCTATTTCCTAATGGCACACTCAGAAAACGAAAAAATTGGACAAACCATTTCTTTTTTGGAGAGATTAGTAAAATCACTTATGATAAAGAATTATAGATTATTTTCTAATTCAACAGAAATCCCTTATAATCGTTTAATATCATTATTGAACTGTTTTCCTAATAAACAGGTGGATGAAAATGATTGGATATTTCAGTACATGCTTGAGTTCGAATGTTTCAGAAAATCATTCATGGATAGCTTGGACATCGGAAAGATCGTTATTCACGATTACATTATGACTGCTTCATCATTATTATCTAAGTATTTAAGGCAAATAAACTATATCGGACCGCTGCGAGAATATCCGGAAAGGTCATATTCATTTTCTGGTAACATTTTGTCGTCAGTAGGGAAGACCGGTAATAACATGCCGGATATATTACTTGGAAGAAGTAATACTATAGATATCATTAATAAATGGTTTAAAATCTTTAATATCAATTACAATCTACTAATTGATCAAAAAGAACCTGATTTATTTACACTTTCTTTGTTCGATGAAAAAAGCAAGTGCCGTGTGAGCACAAAAGATGTCGGATTTGGTATAAGTCAAATTCTCCCGATCCTCGTTCAAGGTGTTATATCTGAACATAGCATTATTTGCATAGAGCAGCCTGAAATACATATCCATCCTCGCCTTCAGTCTGAACTTGGAAGTTTTATCGCAGACTGCGCCGACAGATGGCAAGATGTAAAAGCAGTGACTGCAAAGGGGGAGTCACCACAGCGACCCGGCAATCAATTTATCATAGAAACGCATAGTGAACATTTAATTTTACGGCTTCTTCGCCTTATAAGAGAAACCACAAATGGGGAACTGAAAGAGGGTGAGAAGCCTCTTCGGCCGGAGGATGTGGCTGTCATTTATGCCAAGCCGACAGAACACGGAACGGAACTGATGGAACTTCGAATCTCTGAGGATGGCGATTTTATCGACAAATGGCCGGATGGCTTTTTCACGGAACGTGCAAGGGAGTTATTTTGATATGGTTTTTGAATTTGCCATAGAACCTGAACTGGTGGCTACGTGGGGAGACTTTAATAACTATCGATTCTTCGTTGACAAATTTGGAATTGGTCAATCCAGGATTATGGCCGAGTATCCGAAGTTAAAAAATTGGCGACGTAAAGTCCTTGTTGCAGCACCTAAGGACGGTATGGAGCTTGAGAGGGTGACCGCTCTCATACAGATTCTATCCGAAAACATGATTGCAAGAAATACAGTAAACTATGACGGTAATATCGAATGGCTGGAAAATACAGAAAAGGAGGATAGCAATCTCCCTTTTCAGGCAATTTTGGCTCTGTCCAATCCTCGCAACTACCCGAATGTACTTAATGCCAAAATTCTAGGCGTTTCAAATAATTCGAAGTGGCATATCAAGGAGCAATTACCTGATGTACCACGCAAAGCATCCGATATAGCCGAGGCAATCCGACCTTTATTGCAAAACTGCCATACAGCCATATTTATTGATCCATATTTTATGGCGAAAGACGATTGGTGGAAGTGGCAACGGCCATTTATAAAATTTATGCAAGCTTTGCCGATTGAACGATATGGACCGTCACAGCTACGAGTAGAATTCCACTCATCGGCAAATTTTGGCTATGCGCCTTCGTCGCAACTTTTCAAGCAGCGATGCACGGAACGACTAACAGGATGTATACCAGAGGGGTTGTCCGTTTGCTTTAAACGGTGGAAGGAAAAACCGGGCGGGAAACAATTGCATGACCGATATCTTATTACGGATATCGGTGGAGTAGATTTAAGTACAGGTTTAGACGAAGGATCGGAAGGAAAAACGCAAAAAATATCTCTATTAAAACTTAACACATACGAGACAACATGGAAAGATTACGTAAGTGAGCCCGCCTTTAATTTGGCAGAAGGTGAATTCACCATTTTGGGTTGTAAAATATTGTAATTCCGCAAACAAAGCATGAACCCGATTAAGATAAGTGCCATGTTTAAGGTATCTTACCAAAGTAAGGCGCCAAAATGAACAGAATTCAAAAAGATGAAATGATAAAATTCGCCAACACCGCTGAGTACCATATGGTAAAGGCGAGACTATGCATAGAACCGGTTTTCGTATCTGCAAGAAAGCTGTGCTCATTTAACGACGAGACAAAGGAAATCACATACCTGACCGAGGAAATCACTCTGAAATATGAAGGCAATGACCGGACAAAAGTCCTTCTGTTGTTCAAGAATCCCCATCCCGATTCCGTGGTGGCGGGGCTTTTCCTTTCGGAGCCACATTCACAAGCCTTTTGGCAGCGCCTTTTCGAGGTCGATTACAACAGTAAACTGCTTCCGTTGCTGAACAAACGGGATTGGATCAGCAGTCTGGCAGACACCCTGCTGACGGGAAAATACGACTCTCCTTTCCTCTATTATTTCCGGTGTCTATATCCTTTTCCGACGCGACAGTTTGCCGACTTGCAGCAACTCTT
>JAHJGZ010000182.1 GCA_018823795.1 Candidatus Omnitrophota bacterium | reverse complement strand
TGAAGGTAGATTCTTTACCCATGCGTACTCATAATCACCGATCTTTTCTTTAAGAATCTCATACAGATGTGGATGTGTCGTCTTCAGTTTATCAAAAGCTGGCTGGAGCATCGCTTCTTCAATCGCATCCTCGACTTCAATACCTCCCACATTACTCGGCAACGCTAACTTCCGCCCGAGGCGGGATGAGACAAGATCGGGATCATTGCTTCTTTCTATTTCTTTCTTTGCCTTCCATAACGCCCACGCCTTGAGGAGCTCGACAACACGGGAGAGTTTTTCACGGGGAATAATTATGCCAAAATGATACGCTTCATGATAATGAACCTGCCCATACATTAAATTGTACGGAGTAAATTCATCCGCTTCTTTTGACGATATTTCTCTGCGAATAAAATCCATAAATGCAGCAACCTCATCGCTCTTGTATTCGCCAAAACTAATTGCACAATACTTTTGGTTCTGTCCTCGTTTTTCGATCTGTTTAAATTTATCAATATCGTTTCCCCACATAGAATTGCTTGTATTAGGCCAAAATATCGAATAACTATCACCGTCAATATCAATGTCTATAGACCCTTTCATTAATAATTCTTCTAATAACTCTTCCTGTTGCTTGTTTTCATCTAAACTAAATATATGTTCCCTACCAACAGCATGTATCGGAGGATGGTGGGTTACTCCTTTAACTGGATCCCAGTCATGTATATTACTCGTCATCATAGTCTCAATCGTAATGGTGTTATCTGCACTATTAAGCGAAATAGTTAAAGTAACTTCATCCCGCGTCGTCGTATACGGAGCCTCCGGATGAATCATATCACTCGTTTCCCCAAAATAAATGTCAATATCGACAGACTCGCCGTTGTTGAGAGCACGCCAGACGTCTTCTTCCTTTTCCTCTGTAAGATAAAAATGACCAACAACAACCCCTTTTTCTTCATAATATGGTGTAAGTGCTTTTATAATAAATGCTTTAAGGGTTTCCTTTGAAATAAGTATTTCTTTACTGGTTACTACGTGTCTTTTTATTTTGAGCTGTTTTACTAGTTTCTCAGTATCGATCTTCTTGTCTTTAACTATATGGCTATAATCGGGATCTTTGAGGATAAGGTTCAGTAATGCTACCTTCGCTTCTTCAGATTCGATTGTTTCACTGTCGTATTGGTCTATGATTCCGATCACGGGCATAAAACGATCAGAAATATCCGGTTCATTCTTATCAATTCTTTTTAACAATGCTTTTAAACTTATCTTCTCTGCTGGCGCGAGTTCATAATACGTGAGTGCTTTTGCGATGAGCGCCTGCAGCTCACTTTCAAGTTGTGGCGTTATGGTTTCTTCTCCCTTTCTTACAGCAAGCTCTGTTCCTTCATGTACGAGCAAGAGATACAAGAAATGAATGACTGCGTTCCGTCGCCGCTCTTTACCACTCGCGTAATACTCTTCTAAAATCTTTTTTAGTTCAATATCAACAAGAAAATTCGTTTCTTTCCCTTCAGGGGCTAAGATGCTTTCACCCGTCAGGATTCCTGCGGCTGATGGCATGTTATGCGCCCATGTATAACCAAAGGTTCCGGTCGGAAGCTTATCGCGCAGTATTTGATAAAGGTTGAAGTGACTATCACGGAGTTTCATAAGTGCTGGCCTAATCATTCCTTTGTCTATTGTCTCTTCCACTTCTATTTTCGCAATGTCACTCGGCATATCGAGCTTCCGACCCAGGCGGGATGAAACGAGGGTGGAATCTGCCGCACCATCTATCATAACCATTGCTTCCTTCAATGCATTTTGTATGTTCTCAATTTCTTCTTTAATTTCACGCATTTCTTGAGAATAGGTATCGTCGGTCTTTCGTATCAGGCTGTATAACCGAACACACATGTCATGCCCGCCTTGTAAAATCTCATTCCCATTAGGTGAAAAGGCAACACTCCACGTCGCTGATGGGATATCTGTTCTTATCGGTTCGCTTAAACGAATCGCCTTCCCATTCTCATCACGCTCTATGCGATATAACCGAACAAACATGTCACGCC
>JAHJGZ010000181.1 GCA_018823795.1 Candidatus Omnitrophota bacterium | reverse complement strand
GTTCTTTTATTTTCTTTATTAACTCTAGAGAAATTAACTGTTTTGAATGAATGATAGAAAATCCGACCAGAGAGGTATTGATAGAGAGAATTTCAGAAATACAGGTATTAATTTCCGATTCAAAACGCGATAAAAAGGCTTGCATGACATCGATATCGAGCCAGTGCCCTTTTGCACTCAAGCTCCATAAATATTCCCGCGCTTGCATAGGTACTTTATTCCTCAATTCTAATCCGATATCATAAATATATGATGAATATCCTTTCTTTTGAAGATACGCGGAAAGAAATCCCAAACCAACCGGCAAACACGACTGCCACCCCGGTGGTGGTGAAATTAATACTATGTCTACAGCTTCTCCATTACCTTTCATGTGTGTTCACATCCTGTGCTTTTAATAAAAAGTGATGCGCAGATTTTGTTCATAAAACATTTTCTCGAAGCACATCAGCAAGCGTCTGTGCAATCAAATGAAGATTATACTCATTGCAATAAACGCAAAGAAAAAATTTATACATACCTCTCGTCCATAACGCATCTGTATCTTCACGCAACATCATCATATTTAAAAAATACGCTAACGCACATATAACTTCATTGCCATTTTATACGCCTCTAGCATATTCTTTGCCGTAACCGACCATGCAAAATTTTTCTCAGCATTTTTTCTCGCTAGCTTTTCTAATTTTTTTCTCTTTTCCTCGTTATGTAAAAGGTCAAGAATTCCGTCGCGCAACGATCCGACATCTCCAGGCTTTGCCAATACGCCACATCCGTTAAGCATACTTTTTACCTCACCAACATCACTCGCAACAATAGCTTTACCACAAGCCATATACTCAACAACTTTCAATGGGCTCTTGTGTCGCGTAATATCATTATCCTCAAAGCAGGCAACGGTAACATCAGCAACAGCAAGGTATTGCGGAATTTCTTCGTGAGCAACAGCCCCTACAAAAATCATCCGATCGGCTAAATTACTTTCAACAGCCTCTTGTATAAGCAATTGTTCTCTGTTTCCTGATCCAAGAATTATAAAGAGAACATCTTGATCCATCATTTGCGTTGCTGTTTTAATAAAAAGATCTGCGTATTGTCCGCCATGTAACTGCCCCATATACATCACCACGGGCTTCGTTATCCCAAACTTCTCTTTGATCACCTTTCCATCAACAACCGGTTTAAAAAGTTCAAGATCGACACATACATGCCCTTTAAATATTCGCTCGGCAGGAAAACCTAAGGTAATAGCAAGTTCGCGCAATCCTTCACTCGCAACCGTTATGGTATCCACAAACGATGGTAATGAGTTTTCTACATATTCAATGTATTTCCCGACTAATTCTGAGGGTCTTAAGAAATTATAAATTTGTATTTCCCAATCATCCCAATCGTAATGAAGCGGTTTATTGGTAAAAATATGAGCACATACGGCAGGAACCGATGCATGAGCAAAACACTTTTGAAAGTGTATAATATCTGCCCATCGTGCGTGTTTGGTAACTTCATAAATATTTTTAAAGCTTGCCCGCCGTGAACGGTTCAATTTAAAAGACATAAAAACATCTTCTTGTGGTTCATGGTGTTCACACCCCGGGTAAGCAAAATAGACAATGCGAACTTCATGGCCTAATCGAACAAGCTCCCTGGCTATATTTCTTATTCGAGAGGTCCATGGTTCTTGGTCAGACCAGATATCATGTGGATGAATCATTACTATTTTCATAGAGAACTAATTCGCTTATTTTTATGCCGTTACATTAACAATCTCAGCAATAAAATGTATGATATTCGAAGGAATTTGCGTATGCGCACCTTTAAACTCATAAGAGTACTCCTTGTAGCTTCATGGTACAGAGTTTTCTACTAATTTCGACATTACGCCCATAATTATCACACCCTTTAAGACATTCAAACTCTTTAAAATAGGGATCACTTTTTTTAAGACTTTTTCCTTTTTTTCTAAACTCATCATATCGTCGAGACATCCAAATTGTCTTAAATGAATCTTTGTAAATATTACCTAATGGCCTCAAATATCCCTTACAACAGGGAATAACGTTACCGTTCGTCAAAATACGTGCAAAATCCCATCCCGCATAACACGGGAGTTTATCCACGTTTGAATCATATTCAGTTTTTTGCCTTTCCTTTACTGCTTTTATTCTTCGTAAGAATGTATTAACACCGACAACGCTGAGGAAATACACGACTTTTAAAAAATATTCCTTATGAATAGTACATTCATGCAATCGCACACACTGCTGACAAATATTCTTGCTAAATATAAATTCAATATGCCCGAGCTCTAAATTTTCTCTGATAGAATACGTTGTCCGCCCAATCGGACACCGTGTTTCATAAAAAAAGGTATTATCGAAATAATAAACAAAGCCGTCATCTTGGTTGTTTTTAATAATAAATCTGCCGAATTCGTTAAATTCTTCAGTATCGAATCGATTGACGACAAGACAATCTTTTCTTTTTTTCATTTTTTTAAACTGTTGTTCTATCGCACTAATTTGTTTTTCATCCATTGCTAAAAAATCGGTCTTTCCCGGAATAATGTCAATTGCTTGAAATTCAACCATATTCGCCTCTACTTCAATACCGAATTCGATCATTTTTTCGATCTCATAAAAGTTGTAATTTGAAATGACATGATATATTCGAACTGATGGCACACCATACTTTTTACGCTTCAGGGCACACAACTGAGAAAGATTCTCTTTTAGTTTATCAAACGCTTCTCGTGGTTGATTAGGATGTATCCTATGATAGGTATCAAGGCTACCAGCCCATACACTTACCGCAACCTTGTCAACTTTGTTATCCACTAGGCATTGACACATTTTTTTATTCAGTAAAAGACCATTGGTGACAATTTCAAGACTCATGTCTTTTTTCTTGATATATTCAACAATCGAACATATATCAGGATGCATTAATGGTTCGCCAGATCCTGCCAAATGAATACTTCCCACATTCATCGCCCATGCATCATCGATAATTTTTTTTATCGTGTCAAGACACAAAACAATTTTCTTCTCTTTCCCTTTTAGTTGTTTTTTTCCTAAATAATCAGAGTGACACCAGCAACCGACACAGTTCGTGTTACAGTTATTCGTAATATCGAGTTGCAGCACACGTGGTCCACAATACGCCTTTTTTCCTTCTTCTATTCCTCGAAAAAAATCATCTAAATCCATAAATGGTTCTTTCTTTTAGTAAATTGAAAATAATATCAAAACTATTTTGGGTTTTGCCATTTTTTGTCTATCGTAAAAAGTTCGTCTACAAACGTGAATGATTTATATAGTGCTCTTTGCTTCTTCGCATCGATAACAAAGGAAGTTCTGATTCCCTTCTGTTGTTCCTGCGATAATTTTTCGAATCTCACCATACTGTTTACTATTCCATATCTCCTCTATTGTCTGTTCTCTAACATTCCCTACAACAACTTCCCGCTTCCAGTCCATACAACATAAAATAACATCACCATTAAAAAGTATATGTATCATTTCATCACGCCAGATACTGCGACACCCTATTATGTGTGTCTGCCAAACTCTCTTGACCATACGTACATTTCCCGCACGGCTAATCGGTTGCGGTATTATTTCATATGACACACCCTTTTGTTCCCAAAACTTTTTTGCCTCTTCTATTTCATATTGGGAAATACAGCCAGGCGTATTCGTAAGACAAATTGAAACAAACGCATCTCCTTTCAGGTTCTGAGCCGTTTCGACAAAACGCACAATACGCTTAAGTGCAATGTCATAATTCGCTACGCCCATTACTTTTTCATACGTTTCCTTCCGATGAGCTAACATACTGATCTTAATGCTATGAAGCGGCGAGCGAAGCAGGCTTTCTGTTGTCTCATCATCAAGCAATATGCCGTTTGTAACAATATGAATCCACGCCTGCGGATTTTTTTGATGAATATATTCGATTTTTTGAACAAGGTTTTTATCCAACAATGGTTCATTCATAAGATACGGCATAATCTGCTTAACGCAACCGTGATGTGCTGATGCCTCATCGACTATTTTTTTAAAAATAGTTTCATCCATGTACCCTTGATCCTGCACATGAACCGTATCATCATACGGACAGATCATACAGTGTGCATTACAAAAAGAAACCGTTTGTATTAAAATATATCGAGGGAATGTCATCGTCACTCCATTATTTAGCACGACTTATCCATCGTTGATGGATTACTTTATTTTGCATTAAATTGTCACATGTTTTATAACATTCAATTTTCTCAAAATATGGATCGAATTTGCTTAAACGCAATGCATTATTTCTAAATTCTTGTTGAGAAAGGCTGTTCCAAATCCATTTAAAGCGTTTTTCCTTAATGTTACCTATCCTCTTTTTAACCCCCCGACAACACGGCACAACATCGCCATTAGCTACAATACGGCTAAAATGCCAGCCGATATAACACGGTAGTGAATCGATCACCCTTCCATCATAATTGCCATGCTGTACATTTCCCGCTTCCCGTAAACGTTCTATAAGGCCATTGTAATTTTCGATTATCACACCATTGAGCTGCTCACCGTTGACACTTTGCAAATATGCATAGAGCCATTGTCGTTGGTTGTCATTCAAGAGCAAGGTATCTGTTTTCCCTTCAATCGGGTCTATTAACGTAAAATATAGCCTTCTGATTCCTATTTTCTGCGCAAACGTAATCATTTCATTAACATTTTTATAGTTTTTATTGGTAAGAACGTGACACAATGTAATTTCTTGATACCGATTCGCCGTCGTCTGAATTGATCGCAAGGTGTCTTCAATCCATTTAAAATGCTTTTTCGATTGATTCGGATGCATCAATTGATAGACGTCTGCATTCGCAGCCCACAAACTTATTGCTAACTCATCTGATAGTAAAAGCGCCTCAATGACCGATCTATGCACATAGGGCAAACTCGTCGTAACCGCAACTTTTAACCCAGACTTTTTTGCAAAACGTACGATTTTTGAAAATGATTTATGAAGGAGCGGCTCACCACCTCCAGTAAAACGAATAATCTCGGTTCCCATATCTTTGAGATCTTTTATTAACCGAATAACATCCCGCTCACTTAATTCAGCTTTTGCCCAAGAAGATATGACCTTCTTTTCTTCTAATAAGGGAGAATACATCCAGCACCCTAAACAGGTATTATTACATCGATTGGTTAAGTCTACGACAACGTGCGTTGGTCCTTTATAGGCTCTATATCCATGTGCAATACCGCGCAATTCTAAATCCTGTTCTGGCTCAAACGACTTTTCCCGCAATGCTCGTGCCGGGAATGTGTTGATCTCATACTTCTTCCCTTTTATAAATTTCTTATTTCTCAGATAATCAATAAACCGACAGAGCTGTGCGATTCCTTTCAAAAGATTTTTTTCAATTATCGATAATTTTTTAACTGCACGGTCAAGAAACTCGTTTCGCCCAAGATCATCGCATCCCTTAAAACACCCCACCGCTGCACGAGGGTCGTTTCCTATCATAGAAAAAAACCGATCTTTTTTTTCAAGCGTATATGTTTTCTTGCGAAAATATCGTTGTGCGGGTGAATTCCAAATATTTTTAAAACTGTCAGTGTTAATATTGCCAACAGGAATCCGATGAGCCTTAAGGCATCCGTTGACATCTCCGTTTGGCACCACCCGTGTAAAATTCCATCCAACAGAACAAGGAATACGGTT
>JAHJGZ010000180.1 GCA_018823795.1 Candidatus Omnitrophota bacterium | reverse complement strand
ATTCGAACGCGCAATAAGATAAAACGTATTGTCATCACCCAGTAACCCTAAATCCAGCACATATACTTTATTATCATCACCTAACCGCACATACCAGCTTTTTGCGTCAAGATGAACATCGATATCCCACGAATAATTGCAGGCAGTACCATCAAATTCAATGCCGGTAATTTCGTACACGCGTAATATCGGCTTTATCGTGTTACTTTTTTCTCTAAATAAGTACGTAATTTTATTATAGGTGTCGCCATCAAAGTCCCAGTACGTGTATGCCCACTCCGGATCCCGCACCATGGCAACTAATTTTGTTGTATTATAGCTGAATGGCAATCCTCGCCCCTCATCGCAGGAGGATTGTTCGCTCACTGGTGGTAATCCTATACCATAATCCGATTCTTGCGATACCTTTGACTCATTGACAATTATGACCTCATGTATCGGTACAGTCGGTATAGATTTGCCACGGAGCTTCCGAGCAGGCTTGTGAATCGAAGCAGTTGGTGTTTTCTTTTGAGCAAGCGTGCTTAACCGATCAATTAACTCTTGCTTTTTAAACGCTTTTGCCCCAGTTATGCCGTTTGTTTCGGCTAACTGAACAAGCTCGTTTTTCTTTAATTTCTGGAGCTTTGTTTTATTTATCTTCTTTGCCATCAAGTAATCCCTTACTCTTCTGAGCTACATTACTCTATTAACAGGAACGCATTATATAACTAATCCTTAAGTTTGTATAGCACATTTTATAAAAAATTCAAAGGGTATTACCCGTACTGAGTTGATTGCTTACTGTTGGTGTAAATACTTCTATTACATCATTTTTTGAACTATTGTTATGTTCGCGGGTAGGTGACCCAAGTTTCCGCGTATCGTTCGCTGAACCGAACTTCCGTGTTTCCATTTTCTGCCCGTCGGTGACTGACTGCGCAGAATCAGCATTTTCTTCTCCGTTCAGTATTTCGTCCTTCTTCGATACCGTGAGCTCCTCTTCCCATTGTTTACGTCTTTGATCTTTCAAAAATTTATACCGGCGTTCCTTGATTTCCCTTTCTTTAGTAAGGATTTCATGCACCTCAGGAGTAATGTAGCGCCCCTTATATCTCACTAATTGCTCAACGGTTTCTTTTTTCCTCAAGAATGAATCTTGATCATCTACGCCCATCTCTCCATCTTGTTGCTCACCGCCTTCTTTAGCCTGCTTTGTTTCTTCCCATTCCTGAATCATTTTTACATTTTCAAGGGAAGAATACACTTCAATAGATTGCACCTCATCTTTTTTAAACTCAATAACACCAATATCAAGTTCCATTACATACACATCTTCTTTTTCTTCGATCATATTTCCTTCAAAACTAACCCCTTTTTTTAATTTAATTATATCGGCCCAGCAGAGACTGTGTATACAACAAACGAATAATAGCATACAACACACCACTCCTGCTTTTCTCATCCAGCTACCTCCACCGCAATGATCATAAATTCTCTAATTTTTGCATTTATTATAGCAAAAAAAACCTTATGTGTCTTGTGTATCTTGCAATATCATTCTTATCTCAGCGCTGGTCAATGATTTCAGTCTGCCCCCGAGCTTTTCGAGCTGAAAAGCACGGCGGAATTCACCACGCGAGGAGTAAATATAAATCGTTTGATTCTTTTCATTATAAAAATACATATTCCCACTGTCTGTTGAGAACGTTAATCCAGTGAGATCAAGTGCAGGCGCCTCTTCAGCGTCCGCACTTGAACAAACTATCAGCGATGGCACAGCACTTAATATTATCACGCAAAAAGCAATAAAAAATATTAACGGATAGCACACATTTTTCTTCATAAGGATCCCCCTTCTTTTATATTTATTTTAATGAACGTCATTATAGCGAGCCTTTTAATACTTGTAAAACGTATTTCATGTCATGGGGCATTGGAGCTTCAAACGTCATAGTACGCTTGAGTCGTGGATGATAGACGGTCAGTGACCGGGCATGTATTGCCTGCCGTGAAATCAATGGGGATGCATTGCCATATAAACGATCACCTAATACAGCATGATCGATATAGGCCATATGCACACGGATTTGGTGAGTCCGGCCTGTTCGAATATTAACATCAAGAAATGTTGCTTTTTGGAAACGTTCTATCACCGCATATTCAGTTAATGCTTCTTTGCCGTCTCCGTCGCGAACAACCATTTTTTTTCTGAATATTCTTCCCCGTCCCAGCTGCTGGTCACAGATACCATGATCATGTTGTACATTCCCTTTGACGATCACAGAATACTTTTTGCTTATCGAGCGAGATTTAAACTGTGCGCTTAAACGAGCATGTATCCAGTCATTTTTCGCAACAACCATAACCCCCGAAGTATCTTTATCAAGTCGATGGATAATGCCCGCACGCGAGACGCCGCCATAGTGTGATAAATTATTTTTTGTGTGATACTTCAATGCATTTACTAACGTATGCTGTTTATTGCCTGCCCCGGGATGGACTACCAACCCAGCCTGTTTATTAATAGCAATCATTTCTTCATCTTCATACAGTATGTCCAAGGGAATGTTTTCAGCATCGTCGAGAATATCAGTATTCTGACGGTCTGGCACTACGGTTATACGGTCATTCTTTTTAAGTATATAGTGTGAGGATATACCCTTGCCAGACACCGTCACACTTCCTTTTTTAATGAGCGTCTGTATTTTTGAACGGGAAAGTTCACCACGATAGCAGGACGTTAAGTACACATCGATACGTTTACCACTGTCATCATCTAAAATAGTAAAATTATTGTTAGCCATGAGAATACTTTCTTTTAATAAGAGGGAACGCAATAGCGACGCTCACAAAGATACCCATACTTATGATTTGTGGTCTGGTAAAGATTACAATAAGCAGTTGTTGATCTCCCCTAAAAAACTCAATGGAAAAACGACCGAGTGAATAAAGCAAAAGATACAACATGGTTATTTCCCCATCAAATTGTCTACGTTTATATCGCCGACACAGATAAAAAAATAAAACGATACAAAAGAGTGCCTCATACAGCTGCACCGGATGAACCGGAGTAGGTAAGAATGGAAATCGAACAGAAAAAAGACCGTGGTGCACTTTACCCCAGCAACAGCCGTTGAGGAAACATCCTACGCGGCCAAAACCTTGTGTGAGGGCCAAAAAAGGGACAAGACTATCAGCCAATATAAAATAACCTATACGTTTACGGTATGCAAAAAAAGAAAGCACTATAAAACCAAAGATCAGCCCACCGTATAAAACAAGCCCCCCTTCCCATAGTTTGACCACTGAGAATAAGTCATTCTTAAATTCACCAAAATGCGTTATCACATAAAATATTCGTGCGCCGACAATCCCCGCAGCGAGAGACCACACAATACAATCGATAAGGACATTGGTACTGACCGTCGTTTTTATAAAGTGCTTCTTAATCAGAAAAAAAGACACACACACCCCGCTTGCTATCATCACGCCGTATGAATAAATCGTCAGTGGTCCACAGGTAAAAACTATAGGATGCATGATTATGTTTTCCTGAAAAGTAAAATAATAAAAAGTCCCGCTGCAATAGAAATAAAGGTGTCAGCAAGATTAAAGACCGGCCAGATTTTAAAGTCAATGAAATCTATGACTGCACCAAAGCGAATTCGGTCTACTAAATTTCCAAGAGCCCCGCCAATCATGAAAGCACAGGCAAGCTTATTTGCACGTGAATTTGAATGAAGATTACGCAAGACACCCACAAGCAATACACATCCTATTAAAACGAGGCAATGTGCTATAGTACTATGGTTTTTCAATAAGCCGAATGCAATACCGGTGTTTTTTACCAAAGTAAAATCTAAGACATGAGGTATAATAGTAACTGATTTGTAAGGTGAGATGTTGGATAGCATGATAATCTTTGTTACCTGATCAATAACAAATATTATCCCGCCAAAAAGAAGAATAAAAATCAATCTTTTATCCTGTGCGATAAAATGTGTTTTGGAAAATTAAGTCTTAATGAACTGTTTTATGATACGCAAGCGTGAAATATATTCATACAGCCAAATAGCTCATGATAGCTCTTCACTTTACTTCGTTCTGCTCTTCTTCCTTCTTACACTCGATGCATTTTCGTGCATGCGGAACCGCCATAAGACGTTCCATTTTAATCTTACGATCACACATCTCACAACGTCCGTAAGTGCCATCATCAATACGCTTAAGAGCAGTATCGATATCATTAAGAAACCGCTGCTCGCTTGATGCAAGATCGAGATTAAATTCACGATCAAAATTGTCAGTCGCAACATCTGCCATATGAAACGCATAACCGGACAAGTCACCACTTGCATCACGCTGACTTTTTTTAAGAGCATCGTTTTCCAGAGAATGTATCCCCTTCGCTATTCTCTCACGATCCTCTTCTAATTTTTTTTTCATTTTTTTCTGATCTCTCTGATTCAACGCTAGCCTCCTGTTCATATCTCATTAATGCTGCGATTTTGAAGTGTCTTATTTTAATCAAATTACTTAAAATGTCAATACAATAAATATATAAAAAGGGACGAACGATTCGTCCCTTTTTATATCGTGATCTGGAAACAAAAACATTTCCCACCTATTTAAACGTTAATTTCGCGCTCGATTATTTTTAAAAAAGCATCAACAACTTTAGGATCAAACTGTGTGCCCGAACATTTTTTGAGTTCCGCAATAGCGTGATCATATGCTAATCCCTTCCGATACGGACGGTCTGATACCATCGCATCAAAAGCATCAACAACACAAATAATACGCGACTGAATAGGTATTTCATCCCCCTTTAATTTATACGGATAACCGGTGCCATCGAAATTTTCATGATGATGCATAATAATAACACTCACCTCTTTAAAATCATCGTGGTTTTCTAAGATGCGCGGGCCGGTTCGTACATGTTCCCGCATCAGTACCCATTCATCATTAGTGAGCGGCCCTTTTTTATGTAAAATATTGTCGGGAACGCCTAATTTACCCACATCGTGTAACAGTAAGGCTGATGTTAAGATCTTTTCTTTCTCACCGCTCAAGTCAAGATGTAATTCATGTGCAGTTAATAAACCTAACTTTTTAATCTGCTCAGAATGACCATAGGTATAGGGGTCTCGCGCATCAACCATATAGGCAAAGGTTAAAATCGTTTGCAAATATTTATCCTTGTCATTCTCTCTCAAACGTTTAATTTCATCTAAGCTTTGTTCTAGCTCTTCAATTTTTTGCAGTAAATTATCCTTATATTCGGCGTTTTTAATGGTCATAGACGCGTCACTTGCCAACGTCTGAAAAAAAGACATTTCTTCTTGGTTAAATTCGGTCATATCGGTCTTTTCACCGAGAATAAATATTCCTAAAAGTTCTCCTTTGTAAAACCCCGGAACACATAGCGTCGCTTTCAACGTGTCCATATATTCTTTAATTTTAACTAATCGATTCTCTAATGTTTTATCATATGATAAAACTGCCTTATCCTGTAACAAGGAATTCAAATACTGTAAAGACAAATGGTCTTTTTTAATTAATCCGTTTGCTTCTTTTTTGCTACTAAACCACCGTATGAGTGGATTATCCTTTTCGAGTTTAATGAGCCCCTTCGGTACCTTCTTTTCTCCTTGCGAATCACAAAAAACATATTGATGCTTTTGCCCGTCTAAAACAATTATCGATGTATGAGAGATTCCCATTTCTCGATCGAGAAATCGAGCAATCATTTTTATAAGATGAGTAGGACTTTTAACACGCACCATACTCAATGCAGCATTCTTAAGCGCTTCCTGGTAATTAAATGTCATTGCAAGTCCTTTTTTTAATCTATCATTAAATCAGTTTAAAAATCTTTTCTTTTACGTCACGTTCTAAATACTCGAGACTTAACGGCTTCGTAATATAATTATCAGCTCCCAATTTGAAAGCTTCAGCCATTTTATCGGACGTTTCAACTGCGGTAACCATAATAACTTTAAGATTTGGATGGTACTGTTTAACTGCCTTCAGCACCTCCAAGCCGTCAATGCCCGGCATCTTAATATCAAGCAATAAGACGTGTGGATTTTCCCTGTTAACAAGCTGTATTGCCTCCTTTCCTGATGAAGCAGTTACAACGTCATAATTGCGTTCGCTGAAAAATTCTTTTAAGAAAGCACATATTTCCAGCTCATCGTCAACAATTAATATTTTTGACATTACGGTCCCTCCCTGGTTTATTTATATTCAACAGCACACACTATGTATCAATATTGTGTAACGCTGACCGCGTATTTTGTTCACTTTCAGATACCGGTGAATGGTGTTGCGATAGTTGTTGAACGCGCATCATTACCATAAAAGCGGTGCCAACACCGATCTTACTTTCGACTTTTATTGCACCACCAAGTCGATTAACAATTTGTTGACACACAAACAACCCCAACCCAACACGGTCACGCCGTGTCGTATAAAATGGATCAAAAATATAGGGTATATGCTCATCAGGTATCCCAATACCTGTATCAGCAATACTAATCTTAATTAATCCATCTTTATCAACATGCTGCAAGGTAACGGTTATTACCCCTTTTTTTCCTATCGCTTGTATCGCATTAAGCATAAGACTCAGGAGTAATTCTCGCACTTCTACCACACTGCCAATAATATGCGGTATATTTGATTCAATGACTTTAACGATACGTATGTCGTCTAACGATATCTGATATGATACCAGTGAGATAGTATCATTGATGACACTTTCAATATTAACGAACCGATTGGAATCATCGCTTTGTGGTTTTGCAAACATCAACAGCCTTCTTGTTATCTCAGCCGCACGCTTTGTTTGCTGAACAATTGTTTGAAGAACATCATTAACGCGTTCCTGGTCAACTTTCTTTGATCCCTTTAATAATAATACTTGTGCTTTACCTGAAATTATTGTCAAAGGATTATGAATTTCATGAGCAATACCTGCAGCCAACTGCTCAATAGCTGACATTTTTGCGCTCTGCAAAAGGTGAGATTGAACGCTCTTTAAATCATCAGTTATTCTTTTTAATGAAGAAAACGTTCGTGAATTATTGAGTGCCAGCGCACACATAGGCAAAAAAGATTCAATCTGCTCTATTTCCCGTCTCGATAAATTTTTGTTCGATTTTTTTTTATTAAGATTCAGTAGCCCAATAACAGTTCCATTAAAAATAATTGGAAAAATATAATACGCGTACAATTTAACGAAACTATGGCACACCAAAGATGATTCATGCCACAATAATGACTTAATAAGAGTGTCTCGCGATAGCGCGCGCTTGGTTTTCAGTGCTGCTTTTAGCAAAATGTCATCGTGCGGCAACGAAAGTTGAGACGTTTCAGTAATATTAAATCCATACGATGAAGCAAGTTTATATGATCGAATATCATCATTGAGTGTAAGTAATGAGACGTTTTTTATGTGAAAAACTTCCGAGACGGTATTAACGACTAAATTTGCTAATTCGGTTAAATCGAGAATTGATATTATTTTTTCATTGAGTCCTCTAAGCTCTCGCGACGACGAAACATTTACTCGCGAAAAATGTTTTTCTATAAGCCCCTGCAATACAGTCTCGACATATTTATACGTACACACGGTCGTGATACTCACAAAGAAAATGAGTACCAGACGCGCTTTTGAATACTCAAAAGGTATTTTTAGAAAAAAGAAAGTGAAAAAAATAAGACCCGCGGAAACAACAAAAATAACACATGATAGGATGAGTGTTTTTCCAATAAGTCTTATGAGATCTTGTCTATGCACATTCATTAGTTCTTTCTTAGAAAATATACGCAATCACAAACCCGTTAATATGTTACGGCATTTTTCATTTATATATTTACAAAAAAAATACCGCGATTGTCTAACTTGTAGTATAGCAGCATGTTGCGTTGATAACTATTTTTGCACTGCATCCGTGCATTTGGGGCATAACATCGGGTGGGCACTATCCTTACCAATATCCTTCGAGTAATTCCAACATCGAATACATTTATCACCTGCAGCTTTTGAAACAACGACGCGGTACAAAGGTTTTTCATTTGCATCAAAAACAGTATCACATTGCGCAATCTCCTGAGTGGTACTTTTATGCAAGGAAACGTGAGAAACAATAAAAACCAAAGGCAATGACTGGTGATAGTTTTGTAAAAATTCATACAACTCATCTGAGGTGACAAAAAGTTCTACCTTCGCTTCCAGCGAACTACCAATAATATTCTGCTCTCGTTTTTTTTCAATTAATGGATTAATTTGATTTCGCACAGCCGCGAGACGATCCCAATCATCGATAGTCTTTTGATCGATTAATTCATGATATGATCCTGGCCAGTCAGCACAATGAACGCTGGCAACCCCCTTTTCAATGGTCATCGCCGACCATATTTCTTCTGTGGTAAATGATAAAATTGGCGCAAGTATTTTGACGAGGTTGCGGACTATGTAAAACATGGCTGTCTGACTCGAGCGTCGTTCAAACGAATCTGAGCGCGCTGTGTATAAACGATCTTTCAATATATCAAGATAAAATGAACTCATCTCAATCACGCAAAAATTGTAAATAAGTCGATATATCTGATGAAAACGAAACGTATCGTAATTGCGCTCAACTTCTTCAACTAATAATAGACACTTTCCCAATGCCCATTTATCTACCCCGTCCAATTTATCAAAAGCAATTTTATCGGTTTTATAATTAAAATCATTTAAATTACCGATTAAGAATCGCAAGGTGTTCCGCATCTTTCGATACGCATCAGCCATTTGCTTTAGTATGTCATCCGAAACTCTTACATCTTGACTAATATCGCATGAAGAAACCCAAAGCCGCAAAATGTCTGCACCGTATGTTTTCATGACATCACGGGGGACCACAACATTACCCGCAGATTTTGACATTTTCTTTCCTGCACCATCGACCGCAAATCCATGAGTAACCACTGTCTTAAACGGGGGTGCGTTATCAAGTGACAGCGCTGTTATCAATGAGGTTTGAAACCATCCTCTATGTTGATCCGAACCTTCTAAATAGAGTTCACACGGATAATTCAACTGTTTATTGTTTTTTAAAACCGCCTGGTGACTTACCCCCGAGTCAAACCAGACATCAATAATGTCATGTTCTTTTTTAAATGTTTTACTTTTACAGTTTGAGCACGCTGCTCCGTCCGGCACTAATTCATCAGCAGAAAGTTTGAACCATATATCAGCGCTATCCTTCTTTACCTTTTCAATGAGTTGCGTTATCAATTCTGGCGAGAAGTATTCGTGTTCACATTCTGTGCAATACAAAATAGGGATGGGAACACCCCAATAACGCTGGCGAGACAGGCACCAATCCGGACGCGACTCAAGCATTCCTAAGATGCGATTCTGACCCCAATGGGGTATCCAGGTTGTTTTTTTCTCGTCTTTAACCGTGTCGATTAACCGTTGTCTCAAGTTTTTGTGTTCGATATTTAAAAACCACTGTTTTGTTGCACGAAAAATAACCGGCTGTTTACATCGCCAACAATGCGGATACGAGTGTGTTATTGTTGAATGAGCCATAAGATGGCCGTTCTTTTTTAAAAGGTCAAGAACGATTGCATTTGCCTTAAAGACATTCACACCCTGTGCTGGTTGAAATTCTCCGGTAAATTCACCTTTCTCATTCACCGGAGAAATAATAGGTAAGTCATATTTTAATCCAACTTCATAATCTTCTTGTCCATGGCCTGGCGCTATATGGACACAACCACATCCGTCTGTGTTTGAAACAAAATTTGCTAAGATCGTACCCGAATTTCTTTCAAGAAACGGGTGTTGATAGGCAACTTTTTCAAGTTGGCTGCCTTTAATTTTGTCGCGCACCTTCCCTTTCATACCTATTGTTTCTGTCACTGAATCAATTAAATCGGAAGCAATGATATACATATCTCCTGATTTTGATTCTTCAAAAAGGACATATTCATAATCTGGATGTAATGCAATAGCAACGTTTGCCGGTAATGTCCATGGAGTCGTTGTCCAAATAAGAATATAGAGGGTATGCTTTTCACTATACTTTTTTAACTTGGAATATGCTCTTGCCATATCTTTGAATAACGACAGATCAACTTGTGCTCTGACAAAAATCGAATCAGACACTTTATTAGCATATTCTAGTTCTGCTTCTGCCAACGCCGTTTCGCATGACGAACACCAATGAATCGGTTTTTCTCCTTTGTAAATATACCCATCAACATAGAGCTTTGCAAACGATTCAATAATTGATGCTTGATACTCGTAGTTCATCGTTAAATAGGGGGTCTCCCATTCACCAAAGACACCAAGACGTTTGAACTCCTCCCGTTGAATCTTGACATACTTATTTGCATAATCACGTGCTTTTCGCCGGAAGATATATTGCTCTATTTGTTCTTTTGTGATTTTAAGTTCTTTAAACAACTGATGTTCGATAGGAAGCCCATGACAATCCCATCCTGGTAAAAAGAATGAATCAAAACCTCTCATAGTCTTATACTTCGTAATAATGTCTTTTAACACTTTATTGAGAACATGCCCCACATGGATGTTTCCATTCGCATACGGTGGGCCATCGTGAAGAATATACTTCGGTTTTCCTTTACTCTTAGTCTTTATTGCAGCATACAGCCCCTCATCTGCCCACTTTTTCAAGATTGAAGGCTCCTTCTGAGACAGATTGGCCTTCATGGGAAATGATGTCTTGGGTAGGTTCAACGTATCTTTATATTGCTTTGTATCCATGAGTACACAGTCTCCATAGCAAATTACATCTTTTTAATCAACGCTTTTATCAGCGCATCAATTTTCGGACCGGCCATCTCAGCTGTTTTAATAATTTCTTCAATATTGACCGGTTTAAGGTTGTCCGGTATACACAGATCAGTAACACAACTAATTCCTACTATTTTCAGTCCAGCCTGCACCGCAACAATTACCTCAGGCACGGTCGACATACCGACCAAGTCAGCCCCAATTGAATGCATAAACTTATACTCTGCTTTTGTCTCTAATGAGGGTCCCGTTACCCATAGATAAACGCCCCTCTTTGTTTTGATCCCCTCTTTTGCAGCAGTTTTTTCAGCAAGAGCAATTAATTTTTCGTCATACGGACATGACATATCCGGAAATCGTAAACCTAAACGGTCATCATCAATACCCACCAATGGATTGAATCCTGTACTATTAATGTGATCAGTAATTAAAACAATTTCCCCTTTTTCGTACTGTGCGTTCATCCCGCCTGCAGCATTTGTAATAATTAATGTTTTGACACCGAGTTCTTTTAATATGCGAATCGGAAAAGTAATTTCCTGCAAACTGTATCCTTCATAAAAATGAAACCGCCCCTCCATAACCGCAACGGTTTTACCAGAAAGTTTACCAACAATTAAATTTCCTTTATGGCTTTTTACCGTTGAGGATGCAAAATGCGGTATGTCCGTACAATAAATAACGGTCTCATCATCAATTTCTTGTGCTAAATTCCCAAGCCCTGTTCCAAGAATAATACCCACTTCAGGCACCATCTCAGTTTTCTCCCTTATTGCCTCTACCGCTTCATTAATCTTATCATATAAATTTTTCATTTCTCTCCTCATATCATTTTAATTTTTCATAATCTCTATTATCTTAGTCCGGGATGTTTCTCCCTTAATAATTTTTATACCTGATTTTGAAACATTGAAATACTCTGCACATAATCGGCGTACAGCATCATTGGCTTTACCATCAGTCGCACTTTCGTGTACATAGACCTTTAATTGTTTGCCTACTGTAACAATCTTTCTTTGCGACGAACGCGGAATAACTTTTATATCAATTCTCATATAACTAACGATTTAATGCATTGCTTGTGCAATTTGGTATAAACTTCGTATTGCAAAACTTTGTAAGAAAATAATAGCCAAACATGCAATAAAGGGTGACAAATCGATGCCCATATTAAACATTGGGATCAATCTCCGTATCGGCTGTAAAATGGGATCGGTGATCCTATTAAGCATTTGAACAATCGCATTATAGGGATCAGGATTAACCCATGAAAGAAGCGATCTGATAATAATGCACCAAAGCATTAAATTTAATAATATATCGACGATTTTTGCAATTGCGATAATAAAATTTGAAATAACAAACATTGATAAACCTCCTTAAATGAGCTCACAACTTATGCGACTTGAATGGAGCATAAGTTGTATGAGCGAATTTAACCACACACCCAGCTATATACATTCTTGTCTGGCTGTGGGGTCTAAGTCAGACTATGTTTTACGTCACTACGTTCCGTAAATTATGTCTTCCTGAGACCTCCTTCAATGAGTCCATATTTTATGGAGTCCTTTAGGACGACATAAAGTATATGTTCAGACTAACAACTTATGTTGTTTTTCAAACTCCATAAGTTGTGTCTTTACGTATCCCGTCCCGCGGCAACGGGATCGGGGTACCATTTTATGTGCTCAGTTTTTCAGCACGCTTAATAGCTTTCGTTATAGCTGATGAAAAAAATCGTTTATAACGTGCAGAACCAAGAACGGTAAATGCTGCTTCAGTCGTTCCTCCTGGTGATGTTACTCTCTTTCGTAATTCCTTTGGTGATGCTTTACTCTGTTGCATCAATCGTGCGGCTCCCAGTGCCGTGTGTTGAGCTAATGCTTCAGCGTTCGTACGTTTGATTCCTCTGCTCATTCCTTCTGCTGTTAATAATTCAGTAAGAAAGAAATAGTAGGCTGGTCCGCTGCCGCTGAGTGCGGTTACTACATTAATATATTTTTCAGGGATTCTCACGGTCATACCACAGCATGAAAATATCCTCTCAGCAATTGATAGATCACGTAATGAAACATTGCGATTCTTACATACTGCGGTCATTCCGTAACCAACGACGATACCGAGATTAGGCATACAACGCACAATTTTTGCCTTATTGCCCAGCAATTTTGTCAAATACGATATGGTGGTTCCTGCTAAAATGGAAATGATCAATGTAGCGGTGAATCTGCTTTTTGGAATCCCCTTAACCAGATCCTTTATATCTTGAGGCTTAACTGCTAGTAATAAAATATCCGTACGTCTTAATAATTGTTCAAATGATAAAACAATCCGAGCACCATATTTCTTTTTATATGGTAGTGTTTTTCCCCGCACTGTATCATAGACATACAGTCGATGAGATTTGACCATGCGATGCGACAGCAGTGCTTTGATAAGCGCACCCCCCATGTTACCACAACCAACAACACCTATTTTTTTATTTTTAAAGCAATTCATTTTACTAAGCCCTTTCACCAAAAACAGCCGATCCTATTCGTAGCATGTTCGCCCCTTCTTCAAGTGCAATTGAATAATCGGCACTCATCCCCATAGAAAGAATTGAAAAATCGATATCAGAAAACGTCCTTTTCAAGCCTTCTCGTATAGTAAAAAGCTTTTTAAAAACAGTTCGTATTGTATTACCGTCATCAGAAAATGGTCCTATCGTCATGAGTCCTCTAATTTTGATATGACTGAGCGACTGAACTCCCTTAATCAACGCATCAAGTTCTTCTTCTTTAATACCTGATTTGGTTTCTTCATTGGTAAGATGAACCTGTAAAAGAACGTTAACTATTCGACTATGAGCAATTGCTTGTTTTTCAATCTCCTGCGCTAACTTCAACCTATCAAGCGAATGGATTAATGTTACTTTATCAACAATATATTTTACTTTATTTGTTTGCAGATATCCGACAAAGTGCCAGTTAATATCATTGGGGAGTTTCGGCACTTTTGCAAGTAATTCTTGAACCTTGTTTTCACCAAAATGACGAACCCCTGCATTGTATGTTTCTAAAATTTGCTCAATAGCAACCGTTTTCGTTATTAAAACGATCGTTACATCATTAGATTTTCTTCCTGTTTTTAAACAGGTCGTTTCTACTTCGTTTTTTAATGATTCTATAGTTTCAGCAATCATAAAGAAGTTAATTTAACACATATTGTGATAGGTGTCAAATTTTATAAGATATTCTATAGCAACGGGTAATCACATGCGAGAAGAAAAAATTTTATTATAAAATATTCTTAAGAAGGGTATTCAATTCATGATATTTCTCAGGGGTGATCAGGAAGAAGTTTGGATCTTTATTTTCCTTGACTATATAACTGTCCTGTTTGGCATACAAAGAAAAAATAATCGCCTCTTCATCGTTGGTCTCAGGAATACATTCAATTTGAAAAAGTATATCATCAGTGCTTAATTCCAAAGAATGTATGGTTTCTTGATTGAGAATTGACTCATAAGTGAGTTCAGCATAAAAACGTAAAAGATCCTCACAGTCGTTATCAAACTTAATAGTGTCCTCTTTGACATTTTCTCCCTCATTCGTCTCTTGCACAGAGCGCCACAGCGCATCAACCTTGTTGAAAACGACTTTCCGTTCTCCTTTATAATACGCAATGTGAGTAATCTGGTCTGTACGAAACGGATAAATGCGTTTATCAATAAATTCATCACTGTCCTTTTTAAGCGAATCAACAATATCGGCAGCAATTGCTAGCACTTTCTCTTTTGATTTTAAATACGCATAATTATTTTTATTGTCGGATGTGCGTGCACCAATAAAAAGTGTATCATCGCCGTTCGTATCCTTAACATATATATAATTTTTATCAATACTAAACCCTAGTTCCGCATCGTCAACTTTTTTATCGTCATAAAAAGAGTTCGCCATGATACGGGATACGTCCCGAAGATATCCATTCAGCACTGTTTCGCTGGCGCGATTTTCAAATGGTTTCATCACCCACCATTCGTTTTTTTTATCATCATCGATACGCTTCAATATGATCGATTCTTCACTGAGCGCGACATGTAATTCATCAATATTGTTAGCATTAAAGGAAAATATATTCTTGTTACGAAGGGTATACAGATCCTTCTTAAACACATCATAAAAACGTTTATCAACGAGAAATACCTCATCGCTGTCTTCCCACCGGGCATAACGATTGGCACCAACATATGTTTCATCCCCTAAAAGAAGGAATCTTCTTTTTTCCCCGAAGCGAATCCCAATACGCATACTCGGCGGCAAAAGTCCTATTGCAGAAAAATCAAAATCGGTATTATCGAGTGTCCTCACCCTCTGCCCCATACGAATGGTCGAGACAATATTATTAGCAATAAAGGTGTCCGCTTTGTCCTGAACAGGCTTTATTAAAAACCAATCCGCCTCAGCTTCCTTTTGTAAAATAAATTCTTTTCCGTCATATTCAAGACTAATTGACGTAATGTCTTCATCGCTCCCTCGCGCAAATACTTTGCGCTCTTGTTCTTCTTTCTGATTTTCTGCATTACGGTTCGATAATTCATGGTGAAAATAATAATAGGAAAGAAGCGAGAACACTATAAAGAAAACAACGAATTTTCTCAAATTCATTTATCCTCTTCTCCTGCGGACAAATACCATAATACCTATTGTTATAACGATAAGTGGCATGAAAACAACCGGAACGAAAAAGAGCATACGGCTTTGCCCTTTACGTAAAAAGAGAGGCGTCGCATCGACTTCTTTGGGGCGAATGGAAATTAACGTTTCTTCGCCACTGAGCCACGCAATCGTATTGAGGAATAAATCTCTATTACCTGATAACCGCAGGTGTGCATTGGTAATAAAATCAGCATCACCAAATATGACTATTTTTGCTTCCCTCGTATCTCTTTGGTCAAGCGCTTCGTCGGTCTGTATTTTCTCCCCCTCGTCCTCCTGTTGAGTTTGAGGTGTCTTAATTTCCTTGGTTATCACAACGCCAACAGGAACAGGCCCTCTCATATCATCCTGATCTAATGTTGCCTTGCTTTCTTCTTTTAATATCTGCATATTTGTTTCAGCCCAACTGCCTGCACCACTATATGCCAAATAGGCACCACGTAACTCATTCGGCAACTCATCTTTCATAGTAACGGATGAGGTTGTTGGGAAAAAAGATGCAACATTAAAACCCTCGGTAATCGGGTGTTTACCATATTGTGCAATGACCGCTGTTTCATAATTCGCGCCAAATAATTGACTCATTTTATCAATAATAACGTCCCTGCCCAGCGTAACACCCCATTCAGCTACAAATTCACGTACCGTAACCGGCGCGTCGATATCTCCAAGCACTAAGAGACTTCCACCTTCTTCAAAAATATATTTTTGAAGAAGCTCTTGCTCTTCTTTAAAAAGATCTGTTTCTGGTGCAGCAAGGATAACGCACGATGCGTCACGAGGAATTGATGAGGACCGCATCAACGATATCTCTTTTACTTCATAATTTTCCACAGTCAATTGACGCGCAAGCAAACCAAATCCTTTACGTTCCATATTATCCAGTGAGGGTTCGCCATGCCCCGTAACAAAATAAATGACCACTTTATCTTCAGAAATTACTTTCAAAATTGCATTCGTTATACTTTCCTCATTCACGACCTCTTTTACTTTTTCCTGACCGAGATCGCTTATAAAGACCACCTCACCATAACTCTCGATGCCATATTGTTTAGCCTTATGAGGATATTTATCAGGATCTATAAATTCGCAATGAATTTTCTTTGAAACATACTGATACTGCTCAATACCGGTCTTAATCATCTCCTTGCCCGGTTGACCATCTTTAAAAAAACACAGTATGGTAATATCTTGATCTAAATGAGACACAATATTAATTGTCTGCGGTGAGAGCGTAAATTTTTTACTAACGGTATGATCAAACCTCATTTTATGCCCCTCGGCAATCAAATAGATCATTGAAAATATGCCAAAAAAAACGGGAATCAAAAGTAAGACGCCGGTCGTCTCTCGTACTATTTTCCTTCTAAAACTAGACATAATTGAAAACGCATTAACCACAATATAATAAATAGATACATAAATAGCAATATGGAGCATTATTTGGAAAGCGGGTTGCAATATTTCTTCCAAGAGATACACGACAAGAACGGTAAGAAATAACGCAATCGCCACAAACAAAACAATAGTATTAATTTTTTTAAAAAGCTTCACTGTTACCCTCTCCAATTCCGTGATTCAATCACGCGTAAGGTAAAAAAGAGAAAGAATGTTATAAATAATCCATAAAAAAGAATATCTTGGGTATCAATTAATCCTTGGGCAAAATTTTTAAAATGTTCAATTATCGAAATTTCAGTTAAATAGGCGGATAATCCTTTCGGCGCAAAATCAGATGACCACCCGATTATCCAAAAGAGAAGAAGGGCACCAAATGAAGTAGTCACTGCGATAATTTGATTTTCTGTTAATGATGAAACAAAAATCCCTAATGCTAAAAAACTCATTCCCATAAGCATAATACCAAAAAGACCGGTCAAATATGTTTTAAATACTATAGCGCCGCCTATTACCTTAATTAAAACAGGATATAAAAGAAGCGGCGACATCATAATAGCAAACACGGTTAGAACAGCACAATACTTGCCCATGACAATGGCAAAATCGCTAATAGGATACGTAAACAGAAGTTCGGTCGTTCCCCCTTTTTTTTCCTCGGCAAATGACCGCATCGTCAACATAGGGATCATAAAAAGCATAATAACACATATATTCATTAATAACGGTGTACAGATTATTTCGGTAAGATTCAGATTGCCTTGGAATTGCTGTTGTTGCATCGCTTGAAATGACATAAGTGAAAAAAGGCTCACTAATGAAAAGAAAAAATACCCGGATATAACTAAAAATATAGCTATGATAATATAGCCAACAAATGATGAAAAATATGACCGCACATCTTTTGAACATATAGCAATGATACTTCTCATCAGATATCACTCTCCTTGGTTACCAATTTTAAGAAAATATCTTCAAGGGACATCGTCACAGATTTCAATTCACGCAAGATACACTTGTTGTCACTTTTTGCAATAGCTGATGCTAATTCACCACGAACATCTTCATTCTTTTCACTCGTAATTATATATTCTATACCCTGGCTGGCTCGCTTGTTAACGCGCACACTCAATACATGGGGCACCGCATTAATGATATCGATAACGTTTTTTTCATTGCCGTCAACGAGCATTAGAATTTCACGTGAAGATTGTAAGCTACTATGCAAATTCTGTGGCGAATCAATGGCAACAATTCGTCCTTCATTAATAATAATAACTCTATCGGCGATCATGCTTACTTCTGGCAATATGTGCGTGCAAAATATGATTGTCTTCTGATGTGCCATTTTCTTAATCAACATGCGTATTTCAATAATCTGTTTCGGATCAAGGCCAATCGTTGGCTCATCTAATATTAAAATTTCAGGATCTCCAATAAGGCTTTGTGCTAACCCAACCCGCTGGCGATAGCCTTTAGAAAGTTTCCCAATTAATCTATGAGCAACCGTGCTGATTGAACACTCTTCTATCGCCATTTGAATCTGACTCTTCCGCAATGACTTATTCACGCCTTTCACCGTGGCAACAAAGGTGAGAAAATCTATCACACGCATATCGGAATAGAGTGGTACATTCTCAGGCAGATATCCAATCTTTTTTTTAATATCAATTAAATGTTTATCGATAGAAAGGCCAGCTATTTCTACCGTCCCATCGGTGGGCGGGAAAAAACCGGTAAGAATTTTCATCGTGGTCGTCTTGCCTGCACCATTAGGGCCTAAAAATCCGAGAATTTCTCCCTTGTTTACTTCAAATGAAACCTTTTTGAGCGCCTCTACAGTACCGTACCGCTTATATAAATCTTTGACTTTAATCATTTAGTTGCTCACCGTTTAGAAATCAGTCGATTTGTGTACTGTCAGTTTTTATTTTCGACTACGTTTTATACGTAAATTTTGCAAATTTTCTTTTACCGCATTGAATAAGAACTTCTTTCTTGATGTCAATAACAGAATTGATATCAGTATTCTTTTGACCATCAATCTTCACGCCGCCTTGCGTAATAATACGACGTGCATCACTTTTACTCTTCGATAAATCATATTCGCTTAACAAATCGACGAGGCTCTTCTTATTCTCTTTCAGTTCATAACACATGATGTCATCAGGAATTCCTTTAGCGCGAAATATCCTATTAAATTCATCCATCGCGCGCATTGCTTCTTCCTGTTTATAATAAAATGACACTATTTCCTTTGCTAATTCTATTTTAACGTCGCGTGGATTGACAGTGCCGCTTTTCAATTTTTGCTCAATATCTGCGCATTCTTTTGAAGAAATACTCGTTACATACGTATAATATCTGATAATAAGATCGTCAGGGAGTGACATTATTTTACCAAACATATTGGTGGACGTATCAGTAAGATTAATACTATTACCAAATGTTTTACTCATTTTCTTAACACCATCGGTCCCTTCAATCAACGGTAGCGTAAGGATGACTTGGCCTTCAAGACCGTAATCTCTCTGTAACGCGCGACCGACTAAGAGATTAAATTTCTGATCTGTTCCGCCGATTTCAATATCATTTTTAAGTACTACAGAATCATACCCTTGCAGCAATGGATATAAAAATTCTATTATCGCTATTGGTTTATCATTCTCAAAACGGTTCTTGAAATCATCCCGTTCTAATATGCGGGCAACGGTATATTTTGATGTTAACATTAAAAAATCATATGATGATAATGTACTGAGCCATTTTGAATTATAGACCACGGTGGTTTTTGATCTGTCTAATATTTTAAAAACCTGCTTTTGATAGGTGCGTGCATTTTCCTGTATCTCATCGGTAGTAAGAATATTTCGCGTTTCAGATCGCCCGGTGGGATCACCAATAATGGCAGTAAAATCACCGATTAAAAAATAGACGTGATGTCCGAGTTCCTGTAACGTACGTAATTTGCGTAACGGAACGGTATGCCCGAGATGAATATCGGCCGTGGATGGATCTGCACCATACTTAATGGCCAGCGGACGCTTTTCTTTCTGCGCGCGTACTAATTTTTTTTTGAGGTCTTCAGCAGTTATTACATCGATACAACCTTCTGCGAAGATTTCAATCTGTTTATCAATATTCATTATGTTTCTTAATTTCTTAAAAAATTTTATGCGAAAAACAGTGCCCATCATCTTCATGATGGGCACAATAGTTATTGCAAGCAGTGTTATTTAGTGAATCCAATCGTGATGACGACTTCAGTTATTCCGCTACGTCTGGACTTTTTATTTCAGATGGTTCACTGTTTGCCGATTGTTCTTCCGGCAATGGTGTTTCAGAGACCCCACCTTCTGATGTGCCTGTACTTACTTCGCTCGTCTCAGCTGGGCTTTCTTTTTGTTCGTCCTCTGGTAGCAGGTCACTTTTTAGTGTTAAAGCAATTTTTCTGCTATCTGCGTCAACTTTTAATATCATCACATTAATATCTTGATCAACTTCATAATGATTTCCTAAACTTACGGCATGCTTTTCAGGAATCTCAGATATATGGACTAGTCCTTATATGCTTTCATCTAAACTAATAAATAATCCAAAATTTACGATCTTCGTAATTTTTCCTGAAACAATATTTCCGGGGCCATATTTTTTGACCATTTCTTTCCACGGGTCGTCTTCAAGTTGTTTAACACCGAGCGATATTTTTCGTGCAGCCTGATCAATAGACAACACCTTTGCTTCAACCTGTTGCCCTTTCTTAAAAAACTCGCTTGGGTGATTAACCTTCTTAAGCCATGAAATGTCCGATATATGGATCATGCCATCAATTCCAAGTTCTAACTCAACAAATACGCCATAGTCAGTAATATTCCTGACTTTTCCTTCTACGATCGAATTGATTTCATACTTCTCCTCGACCAACAGCCATGGATTAACTTCGGTTTGTTTGATCCCCAGCGCAATTTTTCTACTGTTTTTATCAACGCTGAGAACGATAGCTTCAACCATGTCTCCGATTGCCAGGATTTCTGATGGATGATTAATTTTCTTCGTCCATGAAAGTTCGCTAATATGCACGAGCCCCTCAATACCTTTCTCTAATTCAATAAAAGCACCATAGGGCAGGATATTAACCACTTTTCCTTTTACTTTTGAATTAATAGGATATTTCATATCAGCATCTTCCCAAGGATTTTGTGTCTTTTGCTTTAATCCAAGAGAAACACGCTTTGTCTGCTCATCAAACGCGATAACCACCACTTCGACTTCTTCGCCAAGCGCTAAAACTTCGGACGGATGCGACACTCTGCCCCAACTCATATCGGTTATATGCAGAAGTCCATCAACGCCACCGAGATCAATAAAAGCGCCAAAATCAGTAATATTTTTTACTTTTCCTTTTAAAACCGAGCCTTCTTTAATTTCACTTAACAATTTAGTCTTGTTCTTATTTAATTCACGTTCTAGATAGTCCTTTCGGGATAAAACAATGTTTTTACGTTTTTGATTTATTTTAACAATGGTAAACATTGACACCATCCCGATAAACTGATCTAAATTTCTCGTTGGTCGTACATCAACAAGTGATGCAGGCAGAAATGCTTCCATTCCGATATCTACCATAAATCCACCGCGGACCTTTTTAAATACCTTGCCTTCGATAAGACTTCCTTCCTCGTTATTATTAACAATATCATCCCAAAAAACCATTCGATCAGCTTTTTTCTTTGAAATAACAATCATGCCATCATCGTTTTCGGCTGATTCTAATAATACACGAACCTTATGTCCAACTTCAAGCTTGGCCGGCTCGCTAAATTCATCTTTATAAAGCAGCCCTTCAGATTTATAGCCAATATCGACCAAAACATCACGGTCGCGGATACATACAATCGTACCATCAACAATTTCGCCATCTTTAAAGCTTTGAATGCTTTGCTCAAAAAGTTCGGCAAAATTGTCCATATCGCTCTTCCCGTTCTCCACCTCCTTTTTATCATTTTTATCATGCAAATCTTTTTCTAGTACCATCACTGTAAAATTCCCCCTTTTTCTTTATAAAATATGAATCGAAATTATACCACACAGATAACGTAAAGCAAGCAAAATAAATAGGGGTACGCCATTAAAGCTTTTCTACAAAAGCCCTTATATCGTCAATGACCCCTTGTGGAGTTGAAGCTCCAGCTGTAATACCAACGGTATGTGCTTGTTTAAACCAGGTTTCCACTACTTCATCTTTTGTCTCAATATGATGACTCTGTACATTGACCGCCTTACAGGCTTCAAAAAGCCGCTTTGTATTAGAACTCATTTTACCCCCGACAATAAGCATAATATCCACCTGTAAGGCTACCTCCTGTGCCGCAATACTGCGTTTTTCTATACTATCACAAATAGTATCAAAAATTCTCAACTCAGGAATATCTTTATGCAAAAACGAAGTTACAATCTGCTGATATTGATTTTCCGAAAAGGTTGTTTGCGAAACAATGCCCACTTTCCCACTACAAGAGATACCGACACTTTCTTCGACGCTACTACAAATAATGCCGTGCTCGTCCGTTACACCGTATATCGTCTTTACTTCAGGATGTTCGCGTTCACCAACAATAATCACGGTATAACCATCCTTATACAATAATTGTGCAATGTTTTGCGCATTAACAACAAAACCGCAAGTGGTATTAACGATCTTTAATTTCTGTTTTTTTGCTCTATCGATTAACTGTGGCGGCAAACCATGTGCACGAATTACAAGAGTACCTTTTTCAATTTCATTTACCTCATTAACTACCTGAAGTCCGTTATTAATTAATTGCTCAGTGACTTGCCGATTATGAACGGGAAGGCCGATGCAATAGACATCTTCTTTTCCGTGACGGAGCAATGATTCAATGCTACTCACCGTATACTTTACCCCATGACAAAAACCGGAATGTTTTGCAAGAATACACTTCACCGCTCCACATCCCTCAGTTTCTTAACTGCGTTCATTACTGTTTCTGTGGCTGCATGATAGGAATGCCTTTTATTAGCCGGATCATCATCTTTCATACTGAAGAT
>JAHJGZ010000179.1 GCA_018823795.1 Candidatus Omnitrophota bacterium | reverse complement strand
AGGTTTGATCTTTCTTTCTATCCTTGGGCCGCCGCAGTAAGAATACGCCCCCTTCTTCTTCGATTTTTGCATAATGACCTGTTGCCAAAAAATCAAATCCCATTTTTTGCGCATAGGTAAGAAGCTTGCCAAACTTTAAGTACTCGTTACACCGCACACAAGGATTCGGCGTCCGGCCCTGAACATATTCAGATACAAAATTCTCGATAACTACCTGCTCCATATCAGGGGAAAAATCAAGAACAGAGTGACTCACCCCAATATGTTTACAAACGCTCTTGGCATCATTAATAGCATCGGCTCCACAGCATCGAGTCGTATCATCCTCCGCGTCAGAAATCCCCAGACACATCGTCACCCCTGAAACCACGTATCCTTCCTGTTTAAGAAGATAGGCTGCAACAGATGAATCGACTCCCCCCGACATGGCAACTAATACACGTTTACTCATAATATAATCCGCTCATCATTCGAATACGTAAATTACAATAACCAATAAAACAACTTACAAACAATATACAATTACAAAATCACAATAATCAAAGACAATTATAGAAATCTGACCATCTTTTTATTTTCATATTGGGAATTGGAATTTGTTTGTGATTTGTATATTGTGATTTTTTTATACTCGCACCTTTTCAAGGTCATCATCAGCAATACTCTTTACCGAAACAGTCGTTTCATTATTATTTTCTTTTATGCTGACATCAACATTTTGATTTCTATCGGTGTACCAGGCAACTATCTGCGCGCAGGTTGTCTTGATATCTTCCGTACAGATACCTCTGCCAATGGCGGTTGGCCCGGGAAGCGAAGCCGGAATAAAAACAATATCTCCGTTTTTACGTAATCGCAAAAGTTTTTCATTTTCACCCTCATCTCTGCCAACAGTCAAACGAAAATCGGGTGTAATCCTAAAATAGCGTCCGGTTTTAATAAAAATAATATCATCTAACGTCATGGTATCATGCGCTATTAAATCTCTCATCCGATCACAAAAACGCTTGTCCGTAAGAAGACACCCTCCCGCCGGGCAAGGATAATCATGTATACCAATATCTTCTGCTAATTGTATTTGGGGTTTTCTCGTTCGCCCCTGAAAATCAAATAATGCCTCTCGATCGACCCACCCCTCTCGCTCAGGACGAGTTGGTTCCAATACTTTTGCCGATAATGGCCGCAAGACTAGATCTTCCAGCCCCGATTCTTTTTCGATACATTGCATTGCACGTTTATATTGCGACATGGGGCGCTGGCCAAGCACTTCACCGGTAACAACAAACGACGCACCGACCTCTTCCATTAATTTCTTTGCATATTTAAATTTAAGGATTCTACAATCGATACACGGATTCAAATTCTTTCCATATCCATGCCGCGGATGTTTAAGCATTGCTAAATAGTCCTCTCCCATAAAGGATGTCTTAAGCGCTACGCCCAACGTCGAACTTATCTTTTCTGAAGCAGAACCACAGCCGCGTGAGCCATCACATTGACAAAATAAAGATACCAAATGCAATGCCACCACCTCAATTCCCTGATCGAGCATAATTTTCAGCGCAAGTGAACTATCGAGTCCACCGGAGAGCAATACAACAGCTTTCATAAAACCTCATTCTTTAATGAGCAGATCATTTACGAAATTTTATATTTTCATAAATGATAGGCCGCAAGGCCGTCTGCGAATTAAACCCTTGACGTTTTGCCATCAGCAAATGAATTTATTAATTTCTCTATTGTTGTTTTCCTTGTTCGCCCATTTTTAAATTGCATTTCCCGTTTAAAAGCTTCTGAACGAGAATTAAACTCCTCATAATAGAGCATTGTTAAGGGACGTTTCTTTCTCGTACAGCACACACGCCCCTTTGAATGCTCTGCAAAGCGCTTGGTCAGATTATTGGTATGGCCATAATATTTTGTTCTATCGTTACACTTTAAAATATAAAAATAATATCTTGTATTCATGGCAAAACGTCAAGGGATAAATTCGGTCATTGGCTTACGTTCATTATTTCATTTGCTCTTTAATGAACGTAAAGTCAAGACCTCATTCATGCTACCTGTTCTGTAGCCTAATAAGTCAAGCGTACTATACGTATATCCAAGTTTTTTAAATTGGGTATAGATTTTTTTTCTCATCCTAATTAATTTTTTCATTTCCTCTTGTGCGATTTCAATGCGTGCACTATCTCCATGATGTCTCACCCGCACTTGCCGAAATCCTGCGGCCCGTAATATTTCTTCTGCCTTATTTATTCTTGTAAGAACCGGACGGGTGATTTTCGTACCGTATGGAAAACGAGATGAAAGACACGCACATGACGGTTTATTCCACGTCGGTAACCGTAATCGTTTCGATATTGTTCGTATGTCTTTTTTCGTCAGTTTTGCTTCAATGAATGGGCTGCGAATACCCAATTCACGAACAGCCTTGAAACCCGGCCGATAATCGGTCGTGTCATCTTGATTTGATCCGTCGATAACACAGCTGATGTTTTTTCTTTTTGCTATGGTAAGAAGTTGCGAAAAAAGTTCTTTTTTACAGTAGTAACACCGATTACGATCATTGCGTACAAACCGGCGATTTTTTAACTCGTCTGTCGTAATAACAATATGTTTTACCTTTAATGTACGTGCCTCTTTTTTTGCAAAGTTCATCTCCTCAGAAGGATACGTGGCAGAATCAGCAGTGACTGCTAACACCTTTCCGCCTAACTCTTCAGATGCAATCTTCAGTAAGAGTGTACTATCAACACCGCCTGAATAGGCGACGAGAACACTTTTCATTGAGCGAAGAATACCTCGTAAGCGTTGTTCTTTTTTCTTCATAGACGTACCCTATATCAGATAATCTTTAAGCAAAATGTTATAAAAGGGGATGACATTATAGCACTTTTAAAGTGCTTTTGATAAGAAATTACCGAGAAGAACCTCTTCCACTGCGTATCTACTCTGACCGCGTAGGTCAGCGTAGATTTTTATACAATATTTTTTTAACTTTTTATTCGTCAAATAACCCTGTTGAAAGATAACGCTCACCCGTATCAGGAAGGATAACGACAATCGTCTTTCCCTCATTTTCCTTTCGCTTGGCAACGGTAAGTGCTGCCCACATCGCTGCACCGCTTGATATGCCAACGAGAATTCCTTCCTCTCTGGCCAACCGATGAGCACTATCCCCGGCTTTTTTTCTTCCTACCTTTCTGCGCAATAATTATGAAATCCTGTTAAATGACCTTTTTGCACGGCAATGACGAAATCGTTTCGGAAATAGTTTTATACGCGGGCTTCTTTTACTGAGGGCATCTCTGACTTTCATTTGTTCACGATGCAATTCTTTCAATGGCACCGTACGAATATTACCGGCACTTTTATCAATATTTACACAAAAGCGACTATTGCCATTTATATCGATAAACGGGTCTACTTCAAAAGAGCAAGGAAGCATAAGCCATGCTCGAGACTCAAAATCCATCAACGATATCACCCTTTTACAAAGATGTCTTTCTTGTTCTTTTGTTGGCACTAATGTTTTATCAAACGTTGAAATTTGAGGCGCCATACGCTTCTTTATATAGATCCCCAAGCCAAGAGACCGACAAACCTTGGCAATCTCAACAATATCGTCAATAGTGCGCGCTGTTAAAATTGGCTGAATTGATAAAAGATGCCGGGAGAAAAAACCTCCCTTGCGATGGCCATACCCTGCATCTAAAAGATTCTTGAGCCCCAAAGGAATAGTAAAATTTTTGCCAGTATCGGTATACGTAACCCACGTATGACAGTCCTTTTTCCCTGCAACTTCATCTTGTCTGTCAGGGTTGAATGAAAAGAATTTTGCAAATATGCGCACTGTATGCGCGTACAACCATTGTGCACTTTTTTCATCGACAAGTGAAATATTACTGGTAATATCAGTACGCATCTCTAATTCCTGCGCATATTCAATCAATGGAAAAAGATTTTCATCAAGCAACGGCTCTCCTTCTCCCGCAATCACTAACCGCCGCGCTCCCATATTGTGCGCTTGTCTAAGAAGATCCTTTAATTCATCAAATGTCAATTTATCGGATGGGTTCCTCCCTTTCAGATCGTGACAATAATTGCGACAGTAGTTGCAATAAAAATTACAATTGCGCGTTAAAAATAACCCTAATTTGTTAATACGTCCCATTTTTTCTTCCTTTAAATAAAGTACGTTAATTCTTCATTCTTCAATTGCGTAACTATTGAATCAAAAGTTATTTTTTCTAGTCTCTGTATTATTCCCTGATTAATATCGCTCCATACGCCAAAGAGCAATCTATCGACATTGGGCTTCTCCCGTTTTGTATCGTGATTTTCAGCAACAATGAGCGTATCATCCATCGCCTTTACAACATCGGCAACACACAGTTGTACCGGATTTTTCGCTAAATTATATCCGCCTGAAACACCACGCATACTACTTACGATACCCGCATTCCTCAAACGAATAAAAAGCTGTACTAAAAATTTCTTCGGTATTTTTTGTGCTTCGGCAATCACTTGTAGTTGCACTGGTTCCTTTGTTTCATACCGCAACGCTAACTCCGTGATCGCTCGACATGCGTAAATAACTTTTGCCGGTAGCTTCATATTCCCCTCAGATATATTACTTAACTGATTAACTTAGTAAGATAGTACCACAAAAAAAATATCTGACAAGTTTCTTTCACGACGATACCAGTACTGTGCAACCGAAACATGGGTAACATTTTAAACCGGAGACATAGGTTACACTTTTTGTTATTTAAAAACTTTGTTCTTTCTTGAATCAATTGTTCCAATCGGCTGAAAACTATAATAAATGGTCAACAGCCCGTCGGCTGTT
>JAHJGZ010000178.1 GCA_018823795.1 Candidatus Omnitrophota bacterium | reverse complement strand
CAGATGGAGACTCATCATGAAGCGCAGATCGTAAACAATATTCATAACATACTTGGTATTTCAAAAGATAAGATTAAAATAATTAATTCACCAGCCGCAACAGAAAGTTTACAGTCACAATATGGTGAATACGCATTCTTAGGAGCGGATATATTGAAGTATGATTATGTAAATTGTTTTGTGATCTTAGAAAATGAACAAGACTTAGTGTTTGAGAAAAAAATTAAATTGGCGCAACAAAGCATTGATAAACAAGAGCTTCTCAACAAAGTCCGCGTAATTTCAGGGGCACCAGTGTATGCGTTACCGGTGAGCTATGTCTTGTCACATGTTGAGGAGTTATTTGTACCGGGGAGTACGACCGATTTAAGTCAGGAGGCTAAAACAGCATTGGGATTTTATTTCTTCGATCAGCAGCACGTGAGCGATCTCTTCCAGAACGGCATCTTTCATGTAAATAAAATTGCAGAGCAGATGAAAGAGACTATGAAAGCACTGGGCACTAAGATACAAGAGGCGGACCGACTTAAAATAATAAAGACCTTTGCATAATACTCCAGAACCGGCTTTCGTTGCTCTTGAGTATGGCAAAATTTTGTTTAATTGTTAATAGTAAATAAAGTACAAAGGGGACGGTTTAAAACCGTCCCCTTTTATATTTTCATCTTAAGCAGCCCGCATAATATATATAACCTATTGATAAATAACAAGTTAGTAAAATTCTCCAAAACGCATACATCGCATAAGTTGACAATACCTACAGTAATGAATATAATAACGGGTTTTCATAAGATTTAGAAAGGAGTAGTATGCTCAAAAGTATGACTGGATATGGTGTTGCTGAAGGTATGGTAGGGGGAAGTACCATACGGGTTGAAATTCGTTCGCTTAATTCCCGCTACTTTGATTTTTCATCACGTATGCCATTTTCAATAATTCCTTTTGAAAATGATATTAAAAGAGAAATGCAATTAAAAATTAAAAGAGGAAAAGTTAATCTCTCCGTTGTTATTAATAACAATACATCTTCAGCATCACATCTTACCCTTGATGAAGATAAAGTTTCCTTCTATGTTAAATCGTTAAAAAAGGTTGGGAAAAAGTTTGGTATCAAAGGTGAGGTTGAAATGAAAGATTTACTGAAGCTTCCTGATCTTTTTGTTGCAGAGCAGAAAAAAATTAATAGCCACACACTCAAACGGTGCGCAAGTCAAATTATTGCAAAGGCGATTCATAATCTCAACGCAATGCGTATTAAAGAAGGTGCTCACATCGCTCGGGATATGCGGTTGCGGCTTGGTATTATTGAGCGGGGATCCCGTGCTATTGAACGATTGGTAAAACGGGAGCCGCAGAAATTGCGGCAAAAACTCTTGCAGCGGATCGCTGAGGTGAGTGAGGGCGTATCATTAGCTTCAGATCATCTTGAAGAACATATTGCCTATTTAGTTGATAAAAGTGACGTTACTGAGGAAGTTGTCAGACTCAGCAGTCATGTGAAGGCTGCTCGTTCATGTTTACAGAGCGGCGGTGAAAGCGGAAAGCGGTTAGAATTTATTGCACAAGAGATGAATCGCGAAGTCAATACTCTCGGCGCAAAGTCACAGAATAGTAGTATTTCTCAAAGTGTTATTGCACTGAAACTGGAAATAGAAAAAATACGGGAACAAGTGCAGAATATCGAATAGTAACGAGTGATGAAAAAAAGAAAATCCCAAAAGAATGGATTAGTTATTGTTTTATCCGCTCCTTCGGGATGTGGGAAAACAACTGTTGAACGGCATCTATTGCGTACAGTGCGGAGGCTCAGGCGTTCGATTTCAGCAACAACACGGGCACGACGAAAAGGAGAACGGCACGGGAGGGATTATTTTTTCTTTACCAAGAAAACATTTCAGGAAAAGATCAAATCGAACTATTTCCTTGAATGGGCTCGTGTGTTTAGTGAATATTATGGTACGCCGCGGAAAAGTGTAACCGATACTTTACAAAGTGGTTTTGATATTCTTTTAACCATTGATGTGCAGGGGGCGCGGAAAATTAGAAGGAAAGTTAAATCGGCTACTTTCATTTTTCTTCTTCCTCCGTCTGTTGCACAATTAAAAAAGCGTTTGATCAAAAGAGGAACTGACACATCAAAAGAGATTCAAAAACGGTTGCGGCAGGCAAAAAGTGAAATGAAGCAGTCGCGTTTGTATGATTATATTATAGTTAATGATTCACTAAGCTGTGTTGTTAAAACAATCAGAGATATTATACAGAAAGAGAGGTTGTAATGGCGTATGTTTCGCTTGAAAAAATGATTAAGAAAAATCCGAGTTTGTTTAAACTGGTGCTGGTTGCTGCTGAGCGGGCAAATCAGTTGGTCGAGGGTAGTAAAGCGCTTGTGCAAAGTGCAAGTAAAAAGATGAGTACTGTTGCGCTTGAAGAAATTAGAGAAGGGAAAGTCTATTACGAAGCACCCAAAGAGGACGAGTAAGGAGCAGCCTCCCCAGTTATAGACCGTGGCAAAAGAAACAGAAGGAAGGTCTGGTATATGTTCAAGGATTCAAAAATTTTGGTGGGGATTACCGGGAGTATTGCGGCGTACAAGGTGTATGATCTTATTCGGCTTCTGCGGCGCAATGGTGCTGAAGTTCGCTGTGTGGTAACGCACGCGGGCATGCATTTTGTCAATAAGCTTACCCTTGAGACACTTCTCAACCATCGTATCTATACCGATCTTTTTGATGAGTATGCTGACAAACGAGCAGTCCATGTACCATTGGCTGATTGGGCCGATGTTGTTGTTGTTGTCCCCGCAACGGCTGATATTTTAGCAAAAGTGTCTGTTGGTATTGCCGATGAATTATTAACATCAGTGATTTTAGCAACTCAGGCAAACGTACTATTTG
>JAHJGZ010000019.1 GCA_018823795.1 Candidatus Omnitrophota bacterium | reverse complement strand
CCCGGTTTTGCATTTGAAGAATGGTTTGAGATCAAGGGTGAAGTCACACAAAAGTATGATGACAATATCTACCTGAGTAAAAATAGCGAGCGGGAAGATTGGATCTTGGTGTATAAACCGGAAATACTTTTTAAACCGCCATTGACGCATCACAAATTCACTACAGATTATAGCTGGATCCAAGAGATATTTTATAAATATGACAACGCAAATAATTATAATCATACAAGCAATCAAAATTTACAACTTGATCTCAATAGATTAACGATCAATATTGACAATAAGTTAAGCTGGTTTTCATCGCGGGCAGGAAGTGAAGATACGACACGAACCCCGCGTGCACAAGATCACGCGAAATTTAAGGCAACGTATGATCTTAACAAAATAGATATATCGACCATTTATACATATAAACGGGAAGATTATCGCTCAGATGCAGCGATTGGCGCCCCGGGAGGCCATGCTGCGGCAAGTTATCAGGATATGGACAGCCATGAGCATAGAGGGGAACTTGAAGCCGCTTTAAAAATATGGACCAAGACATCACTCCTTTTATCAAGTGCGTATGGTGAAATACATCACGATACCAATATAAAAAGCGATTCTGATTATATCGATGGATTGATTGGATTACGCGGTAAGCTGACCGCAAAGGGTACAATAGAAATGAAGATCGGGTATCGTCATCACGAGTATGAAAAGTATTATAAGGATTTTGATGGCATAGTTGCATCCGGCAGCTTGATTGAGAAGTTTACGAGCCGTGATATTTTTCGCTTAGATGTTTCAAAAACCCCGACAGAGACGACCTATGCGGGCGTCAACTATTACGATAGCACAACTCTGACAGGAAATTATGATCATGGTTTTACTGAGAGATTTTGGGGGAAGGTAAATGTATCATATAACTTAAATGATTATCCTAATAGCACCACTGAACGTGGAAAAACGAAAGAAAGAAAAGATACACAGTGGACTGCATCCGCAGCGTTGGAATATGAAATGCTCTGCAATACGAAATTGGTCGCAAAATACCAATACAAGCAGAAGAGATCTAATTTCGACAACTTCAATTATAATGACAACATCGCCAGCATAGGCCTTAAGGCTGCTTTTTAAATGAGCACGTGACTTACGGAGTCCTTTTTAGGACGACGTAAGTCACAGTGCGAATTTATCCCGTTAGACAGCAGCCCAAGCAGTAGTCTAATCGGGATTAGGTCAGGCGGGATACAAGTCTTAGATTAGTGCGAATTAATCAAGCTACGCTGGGCAAATGATAAGATAAGATTCAATCTGTAAAAGCCACCATGATAAATTGCTATGGTGGCTTTTCTTATTTCAATGCATAAGGTTTATGAGCGCCTGCCTGCCCCTGCCCGCCGCAGAATCATCTGGGTAGTGAACTATTCCACCGCGTAGGTGGCATATGTCCACCGATTACACATACCCACAAGGAGGGACTAAGTACGGATCAAGTTGAAATTTTACGTAAGTGTCTTAAAGATAAAAGGATAAAAGATTTAATGCGCGTCTTAAAAAGATCTAATAGGACCAAGTGTAGGGACCAAGTACTTAATTCATTATTGGAAACAAATCTCATTGAAATGTCGCAGCCAGATTCACCAAAAAGTCCGACTCAGAAGGGCAAAAAAAAAGGCCCGCCAGACAGGCGAAGCAAAGCGGTAGGGATAAATGATTAACCTGTAAAAGCCACCATGATAAATTGCTATGGTGGCTTTTCTTATTTCAATACATAAGTCACAGTGCGCCTGCTCCCGATAGGGGATCGGGGCTAAATGATTTATTCAACATAAGCTACTGAGACTAATTGTCTTGGTAGCTTTTGTTTAAGTCCTACATCCTTAAATCTTAAGTCTTAAATCTATACCCTTAATTATTCCTATACTATTTTTTTTGACCTGACTTACAGTTGATTAATTGCCCATCGGTAGAATCTGTCAACTTTCTTTATGAGGTCTATGGCTTCACTTTTGATAAAATTTCTATTTTCATATGCAACAATATTTTTCTTTGCTATGATCCGTCGCGCTGTTTGACTCTTTTGCGCTACATCTTTTAGTTTATTACCAACAGAAGACGTCAACAGATCTACTACGGTCATGTGGCTCTCATCTGAAGACCGGATACCACAATGTTTAACCAGTAGGGCATCAATCAGCGAAATAACCGTATGCACACCAGTTAAGCCAACGGCATTCCAATTCTCAGCCTTTTCTGCCTGATACATAGTCCGAAAAAATTCATTAGCCTTTTGAAGAAAAATCGTATACTCGGATTTTTCCGTTGCCTTTGTTTTGTAATGTCTTGCCGAAGTCATGCCAATATCCTTTCAATTGGCTTTCCATAAATCAATCGATTACTTTCTAAAATAGCTTTGATGAGAGGTTGTTTTTTTAAGTGTTTTTCTTTGATTTCCGCCATTGTTAAAATGTAAGGTGAAATAGCAGCACTGAATTTTTTAGCTAAGACAATACTTAATTGATCCGTCATTTTATCAGTTTTTTCTTTTCCTCTTTTATTTTTTACAATAATTACAATATCAATATCACTGCGTGAGGTTTCTTTACCTTGAGCAGCACTGCCAAATAATGCAATGGAAACAATATCCTTTTTTTGAGTAAGTAAATATTTCTTAACCAGAGACATTAGATCGTCATATAAAGATTTTTCTTTTTTGAAGAGGGGGCGTAGAAGTTTTTTTACAATGTGGCTATCTTCTTGCAGTTTGTATAAAATCGCATTACCTTTCTTTCTCACACTAAGCAACCCCTCATCTTTCATCTCTTGTAGCGTTGTGTATGTAGCAGATGCACTCATATGTATGTTTTTGGCAATTCCCCTGCCGGTATGCTCATCGTTATCGATAAAAAGAAGCCTGAGGATTTTTATTTTTGAGCCTTGCTTTAATATCTCGTCTAGTTTGTTATGTATTTTCATACACCCACCTTTTTCGTATGTTTTTATTAGCGAACAAATGTTCGTATTTCAGAACATAGTATATGATACGGTTATGCGAGTGGCAAGGCATAAGTTTAATGAGACCAAACCTTATGGAGCACGTAGTGCGACATAAGGTTTATGGTCGAATTAACCCAGCACCCAGTTGCATTATTTTGTTCTGCTGGGTGCTGGGTTAATGATCTGTACGGTCGCCTGCCTGCCCCAGCCCGCCGCAGAATCATCTGGTAGAGGCTGTCGGGGGCAGGCAGGAATTAATCCCATAACTGCCTTTGGCAGTTATGGGGAATCTCACTGAACTATTCCACTGCGTAGGTGGAATAGGGTAACCGGATTACTATCAATGCCCAGCAAGTAGGGACTATAGTAAAAATTTAACCAATAAAAGCTACCACGATTAAGTATCATGGTAGCTTTTGCAGTATCAATACCATAACATCTCCTAACTAACGCCTTTATTATCCCTATCATGCGGCTATGTCGCGAGTTAAATTATAAATGCACTATATCATAAATTACATGTTAGAATACTTGCAGAATGTCTCAATAGGGATGTGATTGATATATTATTAAACGATTACTTGACAAATTAAAAATATAGGATATAATCTATATGCGTATAGTATATAACCTATATTTACACGTAAAAAAATATGAATACAAAATTGCGGGAAGTACAAAAAAAGGTACTGAGAGTCTTTGCCGCCAACGCTACGGATTTTGCACTCGCGGGTGGTACGGCACTCGAACTGTATTATTTACACCATCGATTTTCTGCGGATTTAGATTTTTTTTCGAAAAAATATAAAACGGAAGAGATAAAAGACTTAATTACGGCTTTTCAAAAAACGATGAACGCAAAAATTCGGTTAGAAACACAATGTGTGGCCGCAGGAAGGGCTGCTGTCCGATTTTATACAATCCCCATTAAAGGCTTATCGCGGCCGCTAAAAATCGATTTTATCGAGGACGTCTATTTTGAAAAACCTGACATACGAAAGATCGAAGGGGTGCGCGTGTATAGCGCCGAGAATATTTATTTACAAAAGATCATTGCAATCGCCGGAATAGAACAAAAACTAGACGAGATAGGCAGGCCTATTCTTGGGGGGCGCAAAGAGGCACGTGATGTCTTTGATGTGTGTATGCTCTCGCAACGTATAGAACCGTTACATTCGTTTCTGAATACATTGTCCCGCCCATTGCAGAGAGGAATGATTCATTGGTACCGGACATTTTCGCGCCATGATGTGAGGCTTGCTCTTATGGACTTAGATATTTACGATAAACAGTTTGATACGGGTAAGATGATTGCCTATTTAGAGCATGAAATACAACAGT
>JAHJGZ010000177.1 GCA_018823795.1 Candidatus Omnitrophota bacterium | reverse complement strand
ATGGAAATTTTCCATATATTCCTTTTTGAATTGTGGACTCATATGCTACCCCCTTAAAGCACTATTTTTGGGTAACATTAATTATGAGTCAACGATTCAATTTTTTTCTACCTTCGGTAACATTTAATGTGAGTCAATTCGACTTCATTGTTGTCTTGACTTCATTGTGTTTATTGATGTATACTTGTATTAACTAAGCATTGTGCACGCTAACCCGAATACAGAATGTTCTGTATTCGGGAAGGATGTATTTTAAAGCAGTCTGTAAGAAGCTCAAATAAAAGATGGTGAAAAAAATGAAAAATATTAAAAATAGGCATAGGAAAGGGATAAGGATCATAGCTATGGTCCTAATGTGTCTATTGACCATTAACAATATTGTTTTATCAAGTGCTGATAGTATAAATATCAGCAAAAATACTCTTTCTGTTCAGTCCTCATTCCAGGCCTTAGTTGATGAAGGAATTGAATTATCTTTTCAAACACAATTTGAAATATTAACGGGCATAAGACTTTTGTTAGTTGGCAAAAATCACTCGACAGTTAATGGGTTATTACTCGAGACATACGGGGGTGGGATTGAACAAGGAACAAGTAATATAGAATTTTTACCAGATATAGAAAGAAATAATGATGGGAATAAGGTTAAGGCTAAGTTTTTTGTAAAAGCGGGAAAGAGAATGAAGATGTGATTTTTGAAATTGAATATGCGGATACTGAAACAGAAAAAAGAAGGAAGAGAAAGAAAAGCTGGAGATGAAATAGATATTAATGATGCTAATTTTCAAGAAATTGCTCCAACAGAACAATTATCACGGAGACATGTGTTTCAACAGAATGATATCTTTGTGATAAAGAAAATACAAAATACAAATGGGGAAACAATATCAAGTATTCCTAAGGAAAGCAGCATAATAAATAGGGAAGAAACAGTTTTAGCAAGGACAGCTGCGAAAATTCTAAGTGGAGTGCAAAGGCTTATTTTCTATATTCAGAAATATGGAGGAACCGCCATGGGTATAGATTATTATGAAAGCACACGGTCGAAAACAGTTAACGATATTGTAGATAACTGGGAAGGCGCAAGCCCGGTCATTCCATATGTAATTTTCTTATTAGAGGAATTAGATCCATCTGGAATTAAATATGCAGTCGCGAGCGGCGGTTCTCCGGATATGAAGCTAAGACGAATCGGAGCTTTTGGTTTATCAAAACATTTCAGAAGGTAAAGGCCTTGATAAGAACATACCGATGGGTAAGTTCCAGAACATGCCGTTTCCGGTAATATCCGATAAGGCAAAGGAGCGTTTCATGTCCCGGGGCATAGAGTTCTTTGATCTTTCCGATGTCGCGGTTGAATCTGAGTTTACCGCGGAAGGTCCGATGTGGGCGCATAATTTTGATTTCCAGAAGGATGATATTCCCAGTGATGACGCTTCCAGTGACTATACTCCGGCAGAAGATCCCAGGATAGAGAGGATCCTTAAACCGACAACACCTGAAGCGTTAATGAAGGCACAGGAGTTTTATGTGGATAATATGATAAAACACCTGAGAAAAGTTATGGCAAAAGATCCTGATAAGGTACGTTTTTTGGCCATAAATATGCAGATAGGCGGCGAATATCAGCAGGCTATGACCAACAGTCTTTTCAGGAAAATATCAGAATTACACGATGAAGGTGAATTTAAGAACCTGCTGACCACAAGAGGCAGGAACGCGGAGGATCTATCATCTAAAATAAATGATTTAGTCTATAAAACTAAGGGCCTCCGGATGGAAGATGTTATCATTGTAACCAGAAATATCGATATAGAACAAAAGAAATTTTCAAAAATGGAAGGCCGTGCCATTATCGCGGCTATTGAGGACAGGAACGCTGATGGACTAAGTTATCTGCCTATACTTGAGACCATTTCAATAGCTCTGGGGGTTGCGTATGGTGCCAATTATAAGGCGATGAAAAGTATTTATGATCTTATTACAGCAGGGTTCTGCAAAATGGCTCGTCCCGTCATTGCGAGGGAGCGCAGCGACTGAAGCAATCTCTGTAACCTGTTATATTTATTGAGATTGCGGAGCCTGTTGCGAGGAGGTTAAAGGCCGGCGAAGCAATCTCCTCGCAATGACGACGGAAATACGCATTTTACAGAACTCTTTCTTATTACAGATGAGAGGAGGATACGCTTACTATAGATGAGTTCCGAGACATAATAAATAGTCGAATAATACCTATTTATACCCAGAGCGACGCCTTTTAACTCAGATGACTTGCGTGACTTATATAATCATGCTTTGAATGTACTTACAAGAGCGTAAAGCACAATTTGTTTTTCGTGTTTCTAATAATCACAATAGTATCGACATCACATGGGGTGGCTAATTTTTTCAAAGCTGAAATATTACAATGGATGTTTATAAAATAAAATTTAAAAAACAGGGAAAAGTTACACTGAAAATTCTTGCGGGTTTTCTTGCAGGGGTTTTTCTGTTTGTGAACATTTCAAGTTCGGCTCAGGATAATCTTGCCCCGTCCTTGCGTTTGCTCCGGAGGGATTTTAAAAAAACATATCACATTGGTAATACGCTATTAGCCCATAAAGTAGTTAATAAAGTGATCCGTGAATACTTATGTGATTACTTTAACACTGAACCGGATGAAAAAGTAGACATAACACAGTTACCGCAATACAGGCAAGAAACAGTACGTGTTCAAATCAAAAATAAAACGAAAGAAATACAAATACCCATTATAGGGATTCCGGATCTATTGAGGAATACAGGTCAATCAGGTCATATAGGATTAGGGCGGTGGAATAATAGCCTTGTTATTTATATTGATAGCAAATATTTCTATGTCGAAAACGATGCGCTAAAGCATGACAGGCAGGAAATAGCAAAGTGGGAAGTAAAAAAAATTGAGTTAGAAAACGAATTGGGTCAATCTATAAGTCATAAAGAAATGAGTAAAATAATCAGGAAAAAGGCTGACGCGAAAACATGGCGGGATGAATTCCATGAGTCAGCTGTTGATCTGGCGGTTTTTTATTCTCAGCTCAGAAAAGAAGATTTAAATTTGGACAAGATTTATGATCTATATTATGAATTTGGACTCGATAAGAAAGATGAGGGATTTAATATTGCGGCGCATGATCCTGGTAAAGACATTGAGGACCCTGAAATGGTAAAACGGGTTTTGCCGCCAAAAATCTCTAACCCTGACAAGATTGCCGATTTTATCCTCACACGGTTCAGGGATAGATGGCAGGAAGCGTTATCCTTGATGGGTGTGCACCTATTGAATCCGGATAGATGGCCGTTCATTGACCGAGCATTAGAAGCAGACCTTCCTATTTATGTAATCGCAGACTTGGTGAGATATCGGGCTCTGGACGGTAAAGTGATCGTTGAAACATTTCCGGAACCATTTCAAAAGCTTCTTCTTGAGCGCAGTAAAACCCGCCGCGGGTTAAATCGACTTGTTGTAAATATGTTGTGGTATTTTTATTCAAATGTTAAAAAGATCTATAATGAACTGCCGGAACTAAGCAGGCTCGAAAAGTTGACTATTAAAAAATATCCTTTCTTGCAAGACAAACTTGACCGTATTACTTCCGATCCGGATCGGCAGCCAAGAGATAGCGAGTTATCAGAACTTGCTTTAAGCGTACGTTGGGATGCTAATAGTTCTGACAGAACAATAGCCCAAAGTAACAGGGATTATTTGGGATGGGGCGCAGAAACAGGAACAAAAAAGGGTGAAAAGATCAAATTTTCAAAAAAAGAAATTTACGGTAAAGATAACGGCCCCGACCTTGAGGTCAGCTTTTATGGTCCAAAAAATGAAACTCCCGGGAGGTTAAGCGTATGGCTGATAGATAAAGACATCCTTGAAAAATTGGAAAAAAATAAACCCATGCTGATAGGTTCGGTTATGTATAGGGAAGATATCAATAAATCGATTACGTTTATCGATGTTGTGCAAATGTGGCTGCGGGTTCACGATCGCATGCCAGAAGAAGTCAGAGAGAAGCTAAAGGTGTTTCGAGGGGGTGAAGGCCTGATAAAAAAAATCTTTGATATGTTTCAAGCCAGGAATAAAAAAACAAAATATAACGTGATGCCAACCGGTAATCGGTTATTTAATGAAGCGACCGATCCGTTGCATCGCAATACAATAGCGCGATTAAATGAGCTGTTTTCAAGAGGAAGTATTCTTATGCGAGATGAACTGAACGAAACATGGCTCTGGGTACAAGTATTGTCACATGCAAAAGGGAGCGGCGAGAAAGGGATAGGTACACTTGATATATCCGATCATGAATTGAAAAGAATGCGGGCTAAGCTTGAAAAGGCTAAAAAGAAGAGAGCACAACAGGATTCCGGCCAGAAAAATGCTGCAAAAAAGAGGGAACAGGCGAAAAAACGATTCGAAACACATGAAAAATATCTTGAACATCTTGATCTAAAAGGCACTATCCAGCAAGCAGGAGAAAAAGATTTAACAAATATGATAGAAATGATTAAAGGGTCGACACAAATAAATTTGAATCATAAAAAATATACCTTGAAGGGATTAAGAACGATCGTAACGGATACGAACTATCTTGTCTATATGCTGGATATTAAGGATCGTTATGATCAATATGGGATAGTAGGCCTTATTATTTTGGACATACACGAAAAAAACCCTTTTATAAACATAAAAGGGTTTTATCTGAAAGATGGATCAGAAAAGTTGACAGCGGGAGAAGCTTTATTTGTCCACGCCGTAGAGCAAGCGCGCAAGAGGAAAGGATCACCTAATTGCTTAACGTTTGCAGATTGGTCAGTTCCTTTTGATGAGGATAAGGACGACTATAATTCTGAAATAACAAAATTTAATCCTCGTATGGGGAAATTTCTTAAAGGTCTGGGTCTGAACGTACCGGATCGGAAACCATATGTCTGGCCGTCCCTTGCTGGCATGCCGTCTTGTTTGTTGTTTCGTTCCCAAATTGAATGGCCTTTTTCAAATGTAAAGACATTTGTAACCATTAACTCTGGTCCCCGGAAAAAAATACTTGTTAGTGATATTAAAAACCTTCTTTTAAGGGATATAATTTCCGGTGGTTTTAAATATAAAGATACGTATGATGTGGAAAAGCATGGTAGTGAAGAGCAAGGATATATGGAATATCACTCTTATGCTTATGTCCCGAAAGGCAAAAATCTATCCGATGCGATGAAACAATGTTCTGCTGGCGTAACAATTTCTTTAATGCATGATTGCACCCACCAACCTCACGATCCTATTTTGGATTCGTGGTATATTGATGAAAAAATCATTAATTTAATAGGCAAAGGAAATATTCATGATGATAAAGCCGGAATAGGGTTATTGTTGGGCATGGCTCTTTCGTCTTTTGGGTACCGTAAATATTTTGAGAAAACCAGAACATTATTGGTCCAGGGCTTGATCCATCTGGCACAAAAGGAAAACGATGACGTCGAAGAAGTTTTTATGGGTATGCTGGACGTGGACCTTGGCGGAGAAGATCTGATGAATATCTTAAAAGAACCGTTTATTTTCCCGAAAGATGAGTCTACTCCTGAAATATATGAAAACAACGGTTCTCCCGGAAGTTTCCTTGAGACCATAAAGAATCACTCTGATTTAATGACAGCGGCAAGAAGTAAAGAAGGTTTTGCCGTAGATGAAATGCTTTTGAGATATAGAGAAGCGGATGATGGGATAAAACGAAACAGTGTTTATAGCGAAATAAAAATATTAAGATCATTAGGGATATTGGTAAAAATAAGAGGGAAAAACTGTTATAGATTTTCTGATATGATGATCGGTCCGGCTTATTACAATAAGGAAATTATGCAAAAGATTGAGGACATCGATTTATCTACTTTAGACAGATTGAAACAGGAATTACAGTATATTCTTTCACGTGTGAAAAAGGGTGAAAAATTAGGAACTGTTACGTCCGATGGATTAAATCAAGCTAAATATTGGTGGAGGATGCATAGAGGAGAATTCGAATATGGTGATTCAAAAGGTATAGAATTGGCAAACTTGTCTTTAAAAGTTCACCTTGCAACTGTCGAAAAACTCTTAAATAAAAAACCTAGAACTGATTTTTATAATCTCTCAGACACAGATAAGATTAAGGCTTATTTAGATACCTTAGTAAAACCCGATGCCGATTATACCTCAACACTCATTAATGTAATATGTGATATACGATACAAAGTTAGTAAAAGACGTGTTGAAAGGCCGTTGTATGCAGGCAGCATACCAGAAAATAAAATATCAATGGTACGTGCCTTTATACGACTTCATTTAATGAATTTTATCAATACGCACATAAAAGAACCGGAAATCGATAAAAAATCATATAAAATAAGGGCCTGGAAAGGTTATGGGGCTCCCAGCCAGCAATCTTTGCTTACGAAAATAAGGAAAATGTCAAAAGGCAGAAAATGGGAAATAGATTTTGATAATGTAGGTGAATTAATTGCGTTTGCTTCCAACCCCGAAAACATGGACGATGAGACCGTGACCATTTTGCCGCTTAATGATCAAACAAGACATCTTGCAGGATCCGGCGCCAGAATAATATATATAAATTTGGACAGGGAAGAGCTTGGGGCGTATAATCTAAGCCCGTTGGAAGGTGTTTTATCAACCGGGAAAGCTTACATAAGTAACGATGAAACAGCTTTTTATCGAGCATATGAATTATTGACAAAAAGAAAAAGTTATGGCCATATTTCATTGGAAAAACTTAAGGAAAATCCGGTTCTTTTTATTGAAAGCCTCAAGTTCATCTTAAAACCGATCACTGCTTACAACCTTAAAGAAGCAGCACAGATAAATGAACGGATCAAGCAGTTCTTGATAGCAGCGTAATCATTATGTTTACCTGGAACGAGATCTTTTTCACAACGTCTTCGCCTCAAGTTAGAACTCTGGGGACGGTTCTAAAAGCAATCCTATACCCGTCCCGATTCTAAGCTCATCTCTGTCCCAAAATTCCCGACTTCATATGTTTGGTGGTATTTTCAAAATCTTCAATGTCCAGAAGTCCCGATCTATCAGGGTTTGCGGATATGAAGATTTGAAATCCCAATGTAGTGCCTAGTGAAAAGAAACTGCTTGACAAATTAGATTTAT
>JAHJGZ010000176.1 GCA_018823795.1 Candidatus Omnitrophota bacterium | reverse complement strand
TGCCTCTTTCATTAAAAAGAGTACTTTTTGTCTGTTTTTCTCGTTATCTTTAGCACTGCCCGCAAAACGTGCAGAGTAAACACCCGGCGCGCCCTCTAATGCATCAATGCACAGTCCTGAATCATCAGCAAGCGTCAGACAATGTGCTTTTTTTGCCACTTCGCGAGCTTTCTCAATTGCGTTGTCTTTAAAAGTTGTACCCGTTTCGTCTATGTCATCAATGCTTTTATCGATATCATTAAATGATATAATAGTTACATCAATGTCACGCAGGAGTGATTTGATTTCTTTTAATTTACCAAGATTTCTTGTTGCGACAAGGAGTTTATTCATAACGAGACATATTTTTTTTGCGTGCTTACAATCTGGGTTATTCCCTTTTTTGCAACAAGAAGCAATTTATTTAATTCTTGAACGCTAAAGGGTTCTCCTTCAGCAGTGCCTTGAATCTCAATAAGTTTACCACTTCCGGTCATGACAATATTCATATCGACTGCAGCCTGAGAATCTTCTTCGTAACAAAGATCAAGAAGTATCGTCTCATTGACAATACCGACACTCACTGCCGCAATATAGTCCTTTATGACGGATTCTGCTAGAGTACCACGTTTGATATATTTCTCAACGAGTTCAGCAAGGGCAAAAAAAGCTCCGGTAATACTTGCCGTCCTCGTACCACCATCCCCCTGTATAACATCACAATCGATCCATATAGTTCGTTCACCCAGTTTTTCAAAATCGATCACTGCTCGAAGAGATCTACCAATCAAACGCTGAATTTCATGGGTTCTTCCTGAAATTTTCCCCCGTGTCCCGTCACGTATGATTCGATTTGAACAGGACACCGGTAACATGCTATATTCTGCGGTCAGCCAACCCTTCTTTGAGTTTCTCATAAAGTGCGGTACTTTTTCTTCTAATGTTGCCGCACATAATACTTTAGTATTTCCACATTCAATAAAACATGAGCCGTCCGCGTTTTTGAGGTACCCCCTTTTTATATCTATTTTTCGCAATTGCTGTGCTTTTCTCTTGTCAGGTCTTGTCATAACCCTATCCTTTCATTTATTAATACCATCGTTCAAAAAAAGCTTCTAATCGTGTAACATTTCTTTCGTCAAGCGTCCCTGGTTTATCACACTCAATAGTTAAGTAGGGAATAGTTATTTTCTTTCTCAGTATCATATCATCAACTTGACGAGGACAGAATGATTGCACATAATGAATAATGCCGTCGAGCTTACGTTTTTTAATTTCATTGTGTATGTCTTCTATTCTATAGGTAATATCATAGGGATACGTAAAATTTCTATATTGCTCAATGATATCATCACTGCTCGAGGGCATGGAAAATTGACGCGGAAATTCATTGTAGACTACTATGCCATTCAATTTTTCGATCTCTGAAAAGATGTTATTAACAATCGGAGGAATTCCGATCAATCCAATCTTTTTATGTGATGTATAGATATCAACGTCTCTTGTTTTTACTTCAGACAAAAAAATATCGAGCCTCTCTTCATAGGCGTCCGGATCGCCGTTAAAATCAGTGCTTGATATAAGCCATGCGTAATTTTCAAATCCTGTTATAGTATGTTTTGTGTACGTACGTTCATCAAGATCACACAATTTCTTTCGAATTGATGACAGCCGGTTTTTGATTTTCTCCACTGCGTCCCATGAAACATGAAATTCCCTCATGAGCCGTTCAAACTCATTTTTCAGCTGAACCGTGTTTCGTGTATGTGGATAAGAAAAAGTGATACAGGATATATTATTATAGTGAAACATCTCTGCCTGTTTTTCAGAATTCGTACATTCCCCTTCTCGAACCGTGATTATCTTTCGAATCTTGAGCTGTTTTGCTATCTGATACGTACCCTTTATCCAGGTGCAGAAATTTCTTGGAAAGCCCTCCTCTTCAGCCTTACTCACCAACCGATTCGGGTCTTTCTCATTGATAAAGAGATTATTGAGATCGACCGGTATATTTCCTGATGCGTAAACAATTTCAATAGGAATGGTAGTTACAAACCCAATTTTTTCCATTACGTTACCTAATATGTAATATTTTATGGATTGGCGCTAGAATTCGCACGGTTGGTAATATGTGTAGGGCACGCTGTTGTAGATCCCGCAAAATACAAAAAATATTTTCATCAGCACTACCAGAGGTGTGAATGAATGGCTGCAGAAAAACCGGTATTGATTTATCGCGACGAAATATCAGATTAATATAGTCCATAAATTCATCTTTTAACACGTCGTTAGAAATAGTGATTTTAATATAGCCATTACACCCCTTCATATTTTCTAAAAATTTATCGTGTTGATTGAAACAATTTGGTACCTTCCAGACGCTTGAAAGCTTAATATCCATAGATACTGCCGCACAATAGTGAATGATCTTTTGCAATTCATTAAACAATGTTCCATTTGTTTCAAGCAAAACGTCGTATCCGTATCGAAACAATTCGCTGCATAATGTTTCTAAGTAATCACCCTCACATAACGGTTCTCCGCCCGTCAGTGCAATAAATCGATGGGGACCTTTTTTATCATCGATTGCTCTAATGGTTTTTATTACCTCGTCAATGGAAAGATTTTGTGCGGCAGTATGTATTTCATCACAGCCGACACAGTGAAGATTACACTTTTTAAATCGTATAAAAAGATGTGATTCACCTATATACAAACCTTCGCCCTGAATAGATGAATATATTTCGTGGATTTCTGTTTTTGTGTCAAATAGTTGTTTCATTTCACTATCTCGACCAAGCCACGCAATCCCAAGATATAACTTTGCAGGCCAAATCCACACACTTGCCCAATAACAGCCGGGGCGGTAAATGATTTATGCCGAAATTCCTCGCGTGAATATATGTTTGATAAATGAACTTCGACGGTAGGAATAGAGCACCCTTTGACCGCGTCATGTATTGCAACACTCGTGTGAGTATACGCCGCTGGGTTTATTAATATGCCATCGACAGAGGTATTCTGCGCGTCGCCAATAAGCGTTACAATTTCTCCTTCGTGATTCGATTGGACAATTTTCAGTTCAATTCCTAATTGTTTCGCTTCTGCATGTAAAGCGTTATTGATTCCGTCCATGGTTACTGAACCATACACTTCTTGTTCTCGTTTTCCTAAAAGATTTAAATTGGGTCCGTGAATAACTAAAATCGTTTTCATAACGTACGCTCCTTATATTTTTTAATGATCTTTATTTTTAACCCGTTCGAGCAAATAAATAATAGATAAAATTCCAGCGGATTGAATAAGTACAATAATTTGACTTTTTAAATCAGTATTGCTCAGCGTCAGTGCTGAGATACCGAGGCACAACGAAACGAGATAAATAACGAGGATTGTTTCTTTGGTCGACATTCCTAATCGCAGCAATCTATGAGAAAAATGATTTTTATCGCCGGTAAATATTGATTTATTATTCCGCATTCGAATGATTACCACTGATAGAGTATCGTAAATGGGTACGGCAAATATTAACAACGGCGATATAAACGGTATCACACTAAGCGACGTATCATAATAAAAGGTGCTCATAATGGTTAATACGCTGAGGATATAGCCTATAAAAAGGCTGCCTGCATCCCCCATAAAAATTTTTGCCGGTGGATAATTGTAACGCAAGAAACCTAATAATGACCCAATTAAAATAGTTAACAATAAACTGACCAATAATTGTTGTCCTTGAATACAAAGAATTAATAAAATAATTGATGCAATAATAGCAATACCTGACGAAAGTCCGTCAATATTGTCGAGCAGATTAAACGCATTAGTGATTGCAACAATCCAAAAAATGGTGAGACAGAGACTCATGATCCCGTCCCCGAAAAAAAGCGTTATGCGTATATTATGATAATAAAGAATTATGCCGATTAATATTTGAAAAAAAATTTTTCGCTTCGGCCCTATTGTTTTGAGGTCGTCTAATAAACCAAGAAAAAATATTATTATCCCACAAAGAAGTACAACGCTCAGTTGTATTGCAGTCTTTAAAATACCGTGAAGAAAGGGTAGTAATTCTCCCGGAATAATATTTGCAAGACTGTGTGGAAAACATATTACAATTACATAGTGCACGACAATGGTGATATAAAATGACAACACCAGGCCAACACCACCAAGTAACGGTATCGGCTCACTATGAAGGCGCGCCTCATGCGGATAGGCCAATATTTTTTGCCTTATCGCTACCCATCTAAAAAAAGGGACTAACAGAAGCGATAGTGCAAACGATACGGTAAATGCATATATATATAAGGCAAATATAATAAACATGGTTATTGCGTTAGATTATTAATTGTATTAAAAAAATCCGGATATGATATCGAGACACTGTCAGGGTTTGAAATAGCAATCTCTTGCTCTGCATGTAACCCGGCAATGGCAAGGCTCATTGCGGTGCGATGGTCGTTACAACTGTCAAGCGTTACATTCCCCTTAAAACGTTTACCGCCTTGTATAATAGCACCGTCTTTGGTTTCGTGTACGTCCGAGCCTAATTGCTTTAAGCCACTGCACATCGATTTTAACCTATCTGTTTCTTTGACTCGCAATTCCTCTGCTCCCTTAATAACTGTTTCCCCCTTTGCACATGCTGCGGCAACCATAATAATGGGCAATTCATCGATAATTGCAGGAATCATTGCCTGATTAATCTTTATTCCATGCAGTTCAGATCCCTTTACTGTAATGGTACCGTACGGTTCATGTGTACCATGAATATCGGTAATGGTAATGGCAGCCCCCATTTCTCTTAATACCTTCAGCACACCAATCCGTGAAGGATTAAGACCGACATTAATAATTTTTAGTTCTGAACCTTTGAGTAAAAGTGCAGCAACAATAAAAAAAGCTGCTGATGAAATATCTCCCGGTACATGTATTCTTTGAGATTTGAGCGATTCTGTTTTTTTTATGGTAGACAGCTCCCCTTTTTTTACAAATCGAGCATTAAACAAGGAGAGCATTCGTTCCGTATGATCACGAGAGGGCTTTATTTCATGAACGATAGTTTCTTTATCAGCATAAAGTCCAGCAAGTAAAACACATGATTTTACTTGCGCGCTTCCACGCTTTTCCTCGAACCGTATTCCTTTTAATTGAGTGCCGTGGATATGCAACGGGGCATGATGCCGATCCCTATTTCCACTAATCACCGCTCCCATTTTTCTTAATGGTTCAACGATCCGATCCATTGGCCGATTCCGTAATGACTCGTCGCCATCTAATGTAGAATCAAAGGACTGAGCAGCTAATATTCCTGAAAGAAGACGCATTGTGGTGCCAGAATTTCCGACGAATAAATCATCTTTTGGTCGACATAATCCATTAAGCCCCACTCCATCAATACAAAGATATTTTTGCTTTTTCTCTATTGAAACTCCCATTGCTTTAAAGGCTTCTACCGTTGATAAGCAATCCTCAGACTCGAGGAAATTTTCAATGGTAGACTTTCCGTCAGCCAGAGCGCTAAATATAATTGCTCTATGTGATATTGACTTATCCCCCGGTGGAATAATTTCCCCGCGTATCGCTCCCTTAGGCGTTATCGTTTTGTATTCCATACGTTATCCCCGTCTAATACGAATCTTTAATATGCTAATCTCCTTTAATATCACTTGCTGATTCTCTAGTATTTTGTCCACTTTTGCACTAACCTCATCTAAGACATTTTTACTTGCTACTTCTTTTTTTTCCTGTGCATCTTGGAGTAATTTCTCCGCAGGATGTAACGCATACGCTGAGTAAATACAATATAATGAGCCAGCGATTATAATTGCACAAATAATTTTTTTCATACTACCCTCCTCTATTTGTAATTTTTAAATAATAAAAAAAAGGGGTCATTTTTGATCATAACCCCTTTTTGCATATCTATAACATGCGGAATATAATTGTAATTTTACAAATAATTAAGCAAGTCAAGTAATTGCAACAAGATAACTCCTATCAACAATATACAAACAATAACAAATATCAACGTCTGTGGATATTTCATTATTTTCGAACCTTTATAATATCCCCTTCTTTAATCGTATCCCCTTTAATTTCATCCGTTAAGCCACACGCCGAAATGTTATCATATATCTTTTCTACCTTAGCAGAGACTAACATTTCATTGTTACGGAAAACACCAATATGATCCCCAATACTTAGATTATCTTTGCGTCCTAAGCTACAAATAAAAAATTTATATTTTTTATTAACGACTATTATTTTCCCTGTTAATTCGCCAAATTCTGGTGTTACGACTACTTTGGGCAACTCTACGTCTTTTGTTTCTAATTTGGATTCACGTGCTATTGTTTCAACCACTAAAGGCTCTATCGTCGTTAGTGCTGGTATTGTTGCCTCAAACGATACTTTATTGCTAAATTCTGACAAGGGTGTAAAAACGGTGCCGCTCGATTGTAAACGCAACTCAAGTTCACCAACATAAGCCGACAATTTGTCATTTTTAGTTTTAAAATCACGTACGATGCCAGATGTTTTTGTCTTAAAATCGTTAAATATTTCCGTTTTAGCCTTCAAATCAGCCTTTATGTCTGTCAACATTGCCACTACTTCATCTTTTTCGCTTCTTAATACCTTATATTTAATAGTTACCGCATTATTTTCTTGTTCTAATTTTGCAAGTTTACGATTAATTTCTTTTTCGTTGCCTTCAAGTGTCGCAACTTTTCCTTCAAGGGTACTCTTTGACCGTACCAACGTATCTTTCTCTGCTATAAGAATCGTATTTTTTTCTTCAAGAATTAATCGTTTTTCTTTCTCGTTTTCGCGTGTCGTGTAAAGCAGGAAAGTGAGAAAAAAAGCCAGCACACTCAAAACGAGGAGAATTATTGTTATTATTTTGATTGTTTTCATGGTCCACCTTATCCCTTATCTTTAATTATCCTTTTCATTTATAAGCAGTTACCGAGTTTAGCATGCTATCACATCACGTATTAAAAAGCAAGTATTTTGAACGTATTAATTATATATAAATATTTGTCGTAACTATCGATATATCAAATAATTCCTTGTTTATCGATAGTTGTTCTATTATAATCATTCTCTTTGATATATACCATTTTCAAGATTTGGGGGTAGACGCATGTTATATCTATTCAGAAAAAAGACTAAAACTATTGCATGGGTATCGGTGTGTGCGGTAATTTTCTTGTGGGGTGGCGGGACCTCGTTATTAAGCAGGCAGAGACAAAGTAACTATGTTGCGAAAATCTTCGGTAAGAAAATTAGCGCTGCAACGTATGATGAGACCTATAAAATGCTTTATTTTTCGCCAAAAGTGCAATATCTACTACGTGAAAATCCTAACTTTGATGAAGCTATGCTTGACGACTCAATATTTCAGCATATTGCATTCTTGCATGAAGCGCGAAAACGTAACATTAAAGTCACTAATGATGAGATTCGAGCAGATATCGTTAGACGGGAACAATTTAGTACAGACGGTCGCTTTAATGCTTCGTTGTATGAGCGATGGATAAAAAACGTTACGGGGCAATCCTTGCGTCAATACGAAGAAGGGGTGCGAAAAGAGCTCACCGTTAGAAATCTTATTAACTCAATAAAAAAGTCTGTTTCAGTTTCGGATGATGAGCTAAAAGAACATTTTTATAAAGAAAAAAGAAAGTTAAAATTACGCTATGTTATTGTACGTACCGCCGATTTCGCTGAGAACGTATCGTACACCAATGATGACGTGGTCGCCTACTACCAGCAACATCTCGAAAAATTTAAAACAAAAAAGAAATATAAATTCAATTACATCGTTTTTTCTCCACAAACGTTTCTTAATGATGTCACCGTCAGTGACGGAGAACTTATGTCATTTTTTGAAAACAATAAAAATCGACTTGCTGACAATGCGTCCGCTGAAATCCCTAGTTTTGATTCTCTTAAAGAGCTTATATCAAACATTGTTACAGGAAAAAAAGCACGACTCATCGCATATGATAAGGCAAAGGAATTCAAAGATCAGATCACAAACGTCTCGCAATTATCTGACGTCGCGGCAAATACTGGCTATACTGTTCTTGGCGCGTCTCATTTAACCATTGATGAAATTCGAGATAAAATCGGATGGTCACAAGGATTGGAAGACGTATTTAACAAATTTGAGCCAAGTAAAATAAATATAGTTGAAACGTCTATCGGCTTTATTCTCATACACTTACAAAGTATTGTTCAGCCGATTATTATCGATTTTAACGAATCGGAAGAAAAAGTAAAAAATTTGTTAAAAGCTGACCTTGCCTTACAATTATCAGAAGAACATGCTATGATGGTTCGCACTGAAATGGCAAATACCGGCGCATCCTTTAACGAAATCGCAACACAGTATAACCTATCATCAACCGATACCGACTTTTTTTCATACCGTGACAATACTATTATTAATCAACAGATAACCAGCACGGTATTTGATCATCTGTGGAATAAAAATATTGATCATATATCAATGCCGATTATCGTAAATGATAACTCCATCGTCATTGCTCAAATAGTCGCTATAGAAGACCCACCAGATGAAGAATTTGAAGCACAACGTAATGACATAAAAAAACAATTATTGGAATTTAAGCAAATCGTTGACGTTCAACAACAGTTATCGGATATCTTGCGGTCTGCGGAAATAAAAATCTTTCCGGCTAATCAAAAAGAAAATAAATAATAAGGATTTATTGTTGCTGATGTGAAAAGATGCGATTGAACGCAATATCTTCAGAGGCAAGCGACAAAATAGTCGATGGAAAATGTTCGGTTTTGTTAAGCAAATCAACATAATAACGGCTATACTCTTCAGGTGATTCATCATCCGCAGGAGGTCTCAAACCTAAAAAAACGAGATTTGCATCTGTTACACTATCCTTAATAACGTTAAAAACATCCTCGTTTTTATCATTAACAATGACTGAGGCCTGTGCATCGATTCGTTGTCCTTTTATAAAGGCAGAAACGTTTTTAAGTGTTTCCTCTTTTTTTGACGGGTCCTGAATAATCGTTTTCAAAATAAGATTAGTTTTTTCCCATTTTGAACTCATTGTTATAAGATACGCAAGCGCAAGCATCAGCCCAGCATTTTTTTGTTTTCCACGCCACAGTATTTCCATTCGTAATTTTTCATGCGGCTTCACTTGGATTTCACTGTTTCTTACAATAAGAAGATTCCTTTTTTGTCTATGTGCTAACGATATCAATCGCGCATACTGAATAAAATTTTCCCTTTTTTCCGTCTCGCCCAAAATAATAGTGTTCGGCGATACAGACCCAAATCCATATGCTCGTATCATCTCCTGTGCGCCGCCTAACATATCAGGGGCGCTATGCACGTTCATAAGTGCCCGCACGCCGTTTTCTTTCATATATCGACGCAGTGAATCGCGTATATTCTCTATCCGCTCATGCATACTTACTTCATCAGTTACAATCGTTGATACTGTAAGGAGACCTCTTTTACATGCAATTGCATCAGCAAGCTCTATTAAGTGCCAGCGTGCCTTCGGTGGGCCGCTCAGCACGAGAATATTTGGCCTCCAGGTACGTTCGTCAGGTTTTCGGTCTTCTAAACGATGAATAATATAATACAAAACAAGCATTAAGATTCCGTACCGCATGTCGCTCCATGAAGTATTTATTCGTCTTTTTTTTATTATGATATATACGCAGCATGAAACAAAAATTGCAATAAATGTTGCTCCCGCATTTATCATGAACATTACAGCAAAGCAGCAACAGGCACCCGCAAAAGAAAATCCCCAATGTATGCGAAACTTCGGACGCCACGACGGACTTCCGATGAGTCCTTCAAACGCAGCAGACATATTAAGTAAACCATAGGCGGTGAGAAAAAACATTGCTAAAACCGGAGCGATTGTATTGAGATTGCCAAGCAGTATGCCGGTAAATGCAACAAAAAATGAAATGACAATTGCAATACGTGGATCTCCCCCCTTTCCAAACCCTTTTCCAATTATCGACGGCAAGACCTTGTCCCGCGCTAATGCTTGTAATGTTCGTGGAGCCCCCAGCAGACCTCCGAGGGCACTGGAAAGTGACGCACCCCACACGCCTAAGATTATTAAACCTCCCCACGCAGCAACGTCCTTTATTATAAATGAGTTGACTAAAAGGACCCGCTGATCTGGAATAACCTTATTGAGAAAAATTGGAATGCTCATGTACACAGCATATGACGCAATTATCGCACCCAAGGTGCCAAGCGGTAATGATTTTGCAGGGTTTTTTAAATCCCCTGACATTGCCAGCCCCGCTTCAATTCCCGTCACCGCCGGAAAAAATACCGCAAAAACGACCCAAAATGGTTGCACATGAGGAATGCTTAGGATTGAACTTTCAACACTTGTCGCTATTGGTTTTCCTAAGAAAAACGATACCAATGAAGAAATTACCAGAATAAGAATTATGAATTGTAATTTGAGTGCTATGTTTGCAGAAATATATGATATTACGCTGATACATACCAATGTACAAACAGCAACCAATTTATAGGATAAAAAAGGATACAATGCGATAACCGATTCCGCAAAACCCGCAATATAAAAAGATATCCCTAAAGCCTGAGCAAAATATAGTGGCAGACTAACCGCTGTTCCTGTTTCTATTCCGAGAGATCGTGATATAATGAAATAGGTTCCGCCGCCACCCACCTTCATATTGGTTGCAAGCGCTGAGATGGAAAGGCCAGTAAGAAATGTTATTGCAGACGCAATAGTAACAATGAGTAATGTTTTTACTAATCCAACATTTCCTAAAACCCAGCCAAACCGTAAATACATAATTACACCAAGAATTGTTAAAATACTTGGTGTAAAAACACCCTTAAATGTTCCAAATTGATATCCGCCAGTGCGGTCTGATGCTGTTATGTTTTCTGTACTGTTACCCATTGGAATTATGTGAGGATTATTTGGCAAGTAATATTTTTAATTCACTCATAAATTGATTGATATCTTTAAACTGACGATAGACTGAGGCAAAACGAACATAGGCAACTTCATCAATGTCGGATAATCTTCGCATGAAAAATTCGCCGATTTCTGTTGAAAGGACTTCTTTCGTGAAGGTATCTTCCAGCATTTTTTCCAGTTCATCGACGCATTTTTCTAGCGCTTCTAAAGGAACCGGCCGTTTCTCACATGCCTTAATGAGCCCCGCTAGTGCTTTTTTCCGATCGTATTGCTCCCGCCGCAGGTCTTTTTTAACTACCATAAACGGGGCCTCTTCAGTATGCTCATAGGTCGTAAATCGTCTTTTACATTTTAAACATTCACGACGACGACGTATGACCTCACCATTATTTGCTAATCGCGAATCAATAACTTTATCATTCTTTTTTTTACAAAAAGGACATTTCATACAGTTTCCTTTATCGTATTTTCAAGATCGACTTTTCTGACAACAACTTTTGCCTCGTCTAAAAACTGTTGTGCAAGGTCATCGGGATATCCTTGGACGAAAATAACTTCCTTTATGCCGGCATTAATAATCATTTTAGCACAAATAATGCACGGCTGATGGGTGCAATATAACACACTATCTTTGACGTTTACTCCATGGAGGGATGCCTGAATAATGGCGTTCTGCTCCGCATGAAGCCCCCGACATAATTCATGCCGTTCTCCCGCCGGTATATTCAATTTTTCCCGAAGACACCCGCTATCTCCACAGTGTTTCAGACCGCTCGGTGAACCATTATACCCGGTTGTTAATATCCGCTTGTCTTTGATAATGACTGCACCGACATGACGACGTATACACGTAGATCTCTTTGCGACAATATTAGCAATTTCGATAAAATATTCATCCCAGGTCGGTCTTGTCATTTTTAATTACTCGTATTGACAGTGTTCCGCAAGTCGTTATAGAGGGGAAATTGATCAACCAGTTTTTTTACTTTTTGACGTAGGTTCTTCAGATTGTTTTCATCATTGGGTGCAGCCATTGTTTGATCAATAAATTCCGCAATAATTGCCATCTCACCCTCTTTCATTCCTCGTGTCGTAACACTCGGGGTACCTAACCGGATCCCGGAGGTCACAAAGGGTGACTCTTTGTCAAAAGGAATCATGTTTTTATTTACCGTAATTTTGACTTTATCAAGCAACTCCTGAATTTCCTTCCCTTTAAAACCTTTTACCGTTACGTCTACAAGCATTAAATGATTATCTGTCCCGCCCGATACAATCCGAAAACCACGAGATGCCAGTTCTTTTGCAAGAGATTTCGCATTAGCAAGTATCTGCTTTTGATAGTCATTAAATTCTGGTTTCAATGCTTCATGAAATGCTACGGCCTTTGCCGCAATAACATGCATGAGCGGTCCTCCCTGTATTCCCGGAAAGATATTCATATCAATATCTTTTGCATATTTTGCCTTACAGAGAATCATTCCTCCCCGTGGCCCACGAAGTGTTTTGTGTGTTGTGGTCGTAACAAAATCGGCGTAGGGAACCGGACTCGGATGCAGCCCTGCTGCAACTAATCCAGCGAAATGAGCCATATCTACCATAAGATAGGCACCGACACTTTTTGCAATTTTCGACGATCGTTCAAAATCAATAATACGTGGATATGCAGACGCGCCCATAAGTATGAGTTTTGGCTTATGGGTCGTTGCCAATTTCTCCAATTCGTCATAGTCAATCATTTCATCTTTTGTACTCACACCATAGGGGATAACATTAAAATACTTTCCTGAATAGTTCAATTTATGCCCGTGTGTTAAATGACCGCCGTGGGCAAGATTCATGGCAAGTACGGTGTCTCCCATATTAAGCGCCGTAAAGAAAACAGCCATGTTGGCACTCGACCCTGAATGCGGCTGTACATTAGCGTGTTCTGCCCCGAAAAGTTTTTTTGCACGTTCAATGGCAAGCTTTTCACACACATCAACATGCTCGCATCCACCATACCACCGTTTCGACGGATACCCTTCGGCATATTTATTCGTGAGCACTGATCCCTGAGCTTCAAGTACCGCCATTGATACAAAATTTTCACTTGCAATAAGCTCGATATTGTCGTGCTGTCTATTTATTTCGGAAACAATAGCTGCGTAAACTTCTTTATCAATGCTTCGTAAATTTTTCATCATTATGTTCGTCGCTCCCTTGTTGCTATCTTATTTACTCGCCGGTAATGCCGACCGCCTTCAAATTCTGTCCGCAACCATACGTTACAAATTTTGTTCGCGCGGGTTAATGATGTAAATTTTTCGGCAAGCGCTAACACGTTGGAATCGTTATGTTTACGTGATAATTCAGCTTGCTCAACAGAGGTACACAATGCTGCACGAATGCCGACCAATTTATTTGCACAGATTGAAACACCAATCCCTGTTGTGCAGATGAGAATTCCACGGCTAAATTCACCAGTACTTATTTTTTCTGCAGCACTAAAAGCATAATCAGGATAATCACACGATTCATTACTATTGGTGCCAATGTCGGTAACGTCAAACCCTTTTTTCTTAAGAAATTTAACGACACCTGTCTTTAATGCGTATCCACCATGATCACTTCCTATAATTATTCGACGATCCACTGAAAATTATCCTCAACTTTCTCTTTTATTAAGTCTAATGTTTCTTCATAATACGCTTTTCCTCTGCCCATCGGGTCGTGCATTCCAAAGACTAATATTTTATCGTCGGCATCTTTTACCAAATCGGTTACTGCCATTTTGTGATCAGCGGTCATTACGATAATTTTATCGGCATCGTTGATCAATTTTTTTGTCATTGATTTTGAGCGATGCCATGATAAGTCGATATCTTCATCTTGTAAAACTGATAACGCATGTTGAGAAGGGGCTATACTAAAAGGGGCATAGATCCCACAACTATCTATTTCAAATAACGTGTCCATTTTATTTTTTTTTAATGTATGCATGAGCCAACCACTGACCATAGGACTCCGGCACGTATTTCCGGTACAAATAACAAGAATCTTTTTCTTTGTTTTGAAGTCAAGACGTTTATCAATAAAAAATTGTTTTATTTCAGAATACTTCATCCCTTTTCGCAAAAAAACATACGGTTGCTGCGACAAATCAAGAACGGTTGATTCAACGCCGTATGCGCACTTCCCTCCGTCAATAATATAATCTACTCTGTTCTTAAATTTTGCATATACTTCTTGTGCGGTTGTCATGCTCTCTTGACCACTTACGTTCGCACTCGTACCTTTTAAGAATACGGGCAAGTGTGCTATTAACCTGCTGAGCACATTACAATCGGGGTACCGGATCCCTTGCTTGGTACCATCTTTTGAGGCGATAATTACCGTCAAAGGACCAGGTAAAAATCTATCGAATAACTCATTAAAACACTTTGGAACTTTTAACGACAAGACTTTGAGTTGATCTATATGATTAATATAGACTGCTAGCTGCTTTGCGGCTGCACGGCCTTTAAGTTCATAAATAGCTTCAAGTGCTTCTGGCTGATTCTCCAGCGCCCCAATGCCATAGACGGTCTCCGTAGGAAACGCGAGTATTTTACCACTTGCAAGTCCATCCGCAATAACTTTTACAATCTCCTCATCAATATTATCATCATCGAATGAAACGATTTGTGTTTCTCTATTCCTCATATACAGAATGTATTCCTAATAATGATGCAAAAAAAGGATTTTAAGAGCCAAACATACAACCACAAAGAAAATGGCAACCAATGCAATAATAATTAGTGAAGAATACAAATAATTTCCACTCTGCAAAAGTTCCGGAATAGCCTGAAAGACCATAAACCGTTTCATATAATGCGAAAAAAGGGAAAAGTGTGCCTTCGTATACTGCGGGTTTTGTTCTATCGCTGTCTTAAATGCTTGCTCTGCATTTCTATTCTGTTTTAGCCTCTCTAATATTTTTCCGTATTCAACCAACACATTTCCTTGCACATTATCTCTATTACGTATCGCATCTGCATATAATTGCACAGCGGTTTGATGTGCCCTTGTTTTTGAATAGAGCCGTGCAAGTATTAGTTTATAATGCCAGTTTTGTGGGTTCTGATTCATTAGTTTCCTAAAGGTATAAATGGCTTGCTCTATGTTACCACTCTGCTCGTAGGTCATACCGAGAAGATAATAGGCCTTTTCTCTTCGCGGATTACTTACCAATGATAATTCAAGTCTATCTCGCGCGTTTGCATAATATCCCTTCTTTAAATAGATTTTTCCGAGATTAAAATTACCAAGATCGTACTGAGGATATATCGTTAATGCATTTTTAAGATTAATTATTGCCTCACGCTCTCCTTGTCTATCCAATAGGATTATTGCAATATTATTATACGCTTGATAAAAAGAGCCGTCATGCTGCACAACTTTTAAATAATTTTGTAATGCCTTTTCGTACTCTTCTTCGTATAGGTAAATCAACCCGAGATAATAATACGCTTCGGCAATCGTCTGATTTATTTCAATGGTTTTTTTAAACTCTTTTTTCGCCAAGATTGCTTGATTGCGTTTGAGATAGCAGACACCTAAGCGCAGATGATTTTTTTCATTCAAGAAGTCAACATTCACCATCCTTGTATATGCCGCTAAGGCTTTATCTTTTTCGCCTAATAATTCATAGGTGTTACCCAATTGAAGATAGACCGCTGAATTTTCATCATCAATTTTGAGGGCATCCTCTATAGTTTTTAGTGCTTTTGTATGTTTGCCAATGTCGTTGTAGTTTGTCGCAAGAGCAATATGCAGATCAATGTTGTTTGGATTTTCTTTGATTAGCGTTCCTAATGTATCGAGGGACTTATTAATAAGATGGCTGATGTCACCGGCGTGTTCTTTCTTTTCCTCTAAAAATGAATAATCAAATCGTTCATCAGGAACGGTAATAGCAGACACTCTCGTCGGTGTACCGATAACGATACACCATCCTACTAACAGGATTGATAGCAGTTGTTGCCGTTTCATTTTGAATTTAGGAGTGATTTCAAATTATTATTTTTTTGTTTTACTTTTTTTATCAAGTCACTTTTATATGTATCTAACAATTGTGTGATCTTTTGGTCAGACAACGACAGGATTTCTATAGCGAGCAGAGCGGCATTTACTGCACCAGCTTTTCCGATTGCAACCGTTGCAACCGGTATACCTGACGGCATTTGCACTGTTGCCAACAAAGCATCTAATCCATTGAGACATGAGCTCGCCAGTGGTACACCAATAACGGGTAATGTCGTATGTGATGCAATGACTCCTGCTAAATGTGCGGCTCCACCTGCACCTGCAATAATTACTTTAATACCGCACTCACGTGCTTTTTGTGCAAACGTACTGACTTCATGCGGTGTTCTATGTGCTGACATCACATGCGCTTCAGAAATAATATTAAATGTTTGCAATGTATCAATACATGACTGCATTACCGGCAAATCAGAATCACTACCCATAACAATTGCTACATCGACATTTTTCATATATCGTACTCCCTCATTAGATTATCTAGATTCAATATGTATTATATACGTGATAGCACAATAATGTAAACTAGTATGTTGTACTATGTTGTAACGCTTTGGTCCCAATATCACCGCGATAAAAAGCATCTGTAAAGGTAATGTTTTGCATCAGCCCATAGACGTTCTTTTGCGACTCTTTTAGTGTTTCACCGAGTGCTGATACGCTTAACACGCGGCCCCCATTTGTTGTAAACATGCCTTTGTCATCACGCACCGTTCCTGCATGGAAAACCATACAATCATTACTTACCGGCACCTTTTCCAGGCCATTAATAGTTAATCCCTTTTGATATGATCCGGGATATCCTCCCGATGCTAACACGACACTGACACACGAGCGATGATCCCAGGCAAGTTTTTTTGTTTCTAGTTTACCTTTTGCAACTTCCAACAATATCGGGACTAGATCACCCTTTAACCGTGGTATCACGGCTTGTGTTTCCGGGTCACCAAAACGCACATTAAACTCCAAAACTATCGGCCCTTGCTTTGAGATCATAATCCCTGCATATATGAGTCCTTTATAGGTAATTCCTTCTTGTTTCAATCCAGCGACCGCTGGCTTTATTGCCTTTTCAACAATAACATGGACATCGTCCTGTGATACTAACGGACACGGCGAGTAGGCACCCATGCCGCCGGTATTAGGCCCTTCATCATTATCAAATGCCCGCTTATGATCCTGTGAACTTGCAAGGGGAAGAATTGACTGCCCATCAGTAAATGCCAACACTGAGAGCTCTTCACCTTCAACGAAATCTTCAATAATGATTTTATTACCGGCAGAACCAAAAACTTTATTGTCCAAAATATTGGTTATCGCCTGAACCGCCTCCTCAGTCGTCTTTGTAACAATAACACCTTTACCCGCTGCAAGACCGTCTGCCTTAATAACAAACGGTGGCTCTGATTCGATAACATAATTTTTTGCCGTATTACTGTCCTCAAACACTTTGTAGGGCGCTGTTGGAATACCATATTTTGACATTATCGTCTTCGCAAAAACTTTACTGCCCTCTAGTTGTGATGCTTCTTTATTAGGACCAAAAATACATAATCCCACTTTCTCAAACTCATCGACAATTCCATTTACTAAAGGAAGTTCTGGTCCGACGACCGTAAGATTTATTTTGTTTTTTAACGAAAATGCTTTGAGTCCCTCGATATCATCCATTTGAAGAGGTACACAGGTTGCGATTTGACTCATCCCACCATTTCCCGGCGCACAAAATAGTTCCTTAACCATTTTACTCTGGTGAATCTTCCACGCGAGCGTGTGTTCTCTCCCTCCCGAACCAATAACTAGAACTTTCATGTTCAACTACTCCTTAGTAATTCACTCTAATGAATGTTTAGTACAATGATTATCAAATTTAACCGAATATTTCCCATTAAAACATGCAGTACAATAACGATCCTTTTTTTCCGTTATTGAAGACATCATGCCTTCCCAGCTTAAATACCCAAGGCTATCAACCCCAAGATATTTTTCTATTTCTTTAACCGACATATTATTTGCAATCAGTTCTTCTTTATTTGGAAAATCAATGCCATAGTGACAGGGAAATCGATGTGGTGGACAACTAATACGTAAATGAACCTCCTTGGCCCCCGCTTTACGTAAAACTTTTACACGCGACTTTGCTGTATTACCGCGCACAATAGAGTCATCAACCACCACAAGCCGCTTTCCTTTAATAAAATCGGCTATTGGATTTATTTTAATTTTGACTTTAAATTCCCTCATCGATTCAACAGGGCTAATGAAGGTTCTGCCAATATAATGATTCCGAACAAAACCGATACCGAACGGAATGTCTGTTTCTTTTGCAAAACCAATAGCAGCAAAGTTACCAGAATCAGGAACGGCAATGACCACATCGGCATCTGCAGGACATTCGCGAGCTAATTGCATTCCTAATTTTGCGCGCACCTTACCGACATTATTACCAAAGACACGAGAATCCGGCCGTGAAAAATAAATATGCTCAAAAATGCAAAAAGACGTTTTCCCATTTTTGTTACTAAAGGGAAATAGACTGTTCACGCCTTTTTTATCGATTACCACAATTTCACCAGGTTGGACATCACGAACATACTGCGCTCCAACAAGGTCAAGCGCACAGGTTTCTGATGCGAGAAACCACGCTCCGTTACGTTTCCCAAGAACCAAAGGCCTGAATCCATGGGGATCCCTGACTCCAATCAACGCATTCTCTGTCAAGAGCACGAGTGAAAATGCACCTTTTATTTGTCTAACTGCACCACAAATGCTGTCAACCTTATTCTTATACGACGGTTTTGCCATGAGATGGACAATTATTTCCGAATCCATCGTACTTTGAAATATTGACCCATACTGCTCGAGCTTCTCTCTGAGCTGTTTTGCATTTACAAGATTTCCATTATGTGCAACAGCAACTTGTCCTTTAGAATAACTGACCACGTGCGGCTGCGCGTTTGTCAACACACTTGAGCCTGTCGTTGAGTAACGAACATGTCCTATTGCAACACGCCCCTTCAACGGCTTCAAATTTTTCTCGTTGAATACATCCCCAACAAGCCCCATATCTTTGTGACATGAAATATTTTTCCCATCGGACACTGCGATGCCGGCACTCTCTTCACCCCTATGCTGCAGTGCAAATAGGCCCACATGAGTTAATTCAGCAGCGTCTTTGTTTCCAAAAACGCCAAAAAGACCGCATTCATCCTTGATTCTGTCAGCTTTAGACGCGTACACGACGGGGAATTGCCTCCTCATAAATTGTATATAATTCTGTTACCGCTATATTAATATAGTCATTGATAATTATTGACTGACCACCACTTGTCCCTATTTTCGAGACAGGCAGTCCATAGGAATTAATTAATTTTAAAAAACGACTTTCAGCTGTTGGCGATACTGACACAATTACTCGCGACTGACTTTCTCCAAAGAGAAGTGCATCAGTTCGTATGCCGTTTTTGAGTCGTGCAACATCAATTTCAGCACCAATGCCGTGAAGAAAACTACATTCAGCAAGTGCAACGGCAAACCCGCCATCAGAAATATCGTGCGCTGAAGCGAGAACTTTTTTTTGAGCAGCTTCGACGAGAAATTTTTGTAACGTTGCTTCAACAGTAATATCCAAATGGGAAATCGGCCCCTTTTTAAGACCGTGTATAAGTGATAAATACTGCGATCCTCCTATTTCGTTCTTTGTCTGGCCAATCAGAAATATTAGGTCATTTTTGTTCGTAAAAAATGAAGGGATTCGACAATCCACATCATCAAGAATACCTACCATACCAACCGTCGGGGTCGGATAAATTGATGCTTGGGGGCTTTCATTATACAAGCTTACGTTACCGCCTGTACACGGCGTAGTAAGCGCGCGAGCTGCTTCCGCCATTCCCTCAACACATTTTTTCAATTGCCAAAATCGTTCCGGATTCATTGGATTTCCAAAGTTAAGGCAATTGGTAAACGCAATCGGTCGTGCTCCCGAACATGCGACATTACGTGCAGCCTCGGCAATTGCAATTTTACCTCCTTCATAAGGATTTAAATAGCAATACAAACTATTGCAATCGGTACTCACTGCAACGGCTTTGTTTGTACCCTTTAGTCGGACAAGCGCTGCATCATGTCCGGGGAGAAAAATCGTATTTGTCCGAACCATGTGATCGTATTGTTGATACACCCAACGCTTTGATGCAATCGATGGGTCATCAAGCAATTGTTTTAGAATTTTATTACAATCCTGTGGTTCCTTTATTTTTTTAATATCAAGATTATTCGCGTCTTTTAAATAAGCAGGCTTTTTCTCTTCTCGTGTATACACCGGGGCACTATCAGCAAGAACGTCTGCGGGAATATCAGCAACAAGCTCATCGCCATCATACACTTTCATCTGATGTCCCTCAGTTACCGTTCCGATTTGTACTGCATGAAGATCCCATTTGTTAAGAACGTCTTCAACCTGTTGTTCATTCCCTTTTTCGACAATGAGCAGCATTCTCTCCTGCGATTCTGAAAGCATCACTTCATAAGGATTCATATTTGAATCACGCCGCGGGACCTTACTAATGTCAATAGTGATACCTGTTTCTCCACGCGACGCCGTCTCACATGTAGAGCAGGTAAGTCCTGCAGCACCCAGGTCCTGCATGCCGAGGATTAATTTTTTTTCGTTAAGTTCAAGACACGCTTCGAGAAGTAATTTTTCAAGGAATGGATCCCCAACTTGAACGGCAGGTCTATCCTCATGCGATGCCTCAGTCAAATCGCGCGATGCAAAACTTGCGCCGCCTAAACCATCCTTCCCTGTCGCCGCACCGACATAAAAAACCGGATTTCCTATCCCCGATGCTTTTCCTTTGATTAAATCCTCTTTTTTTATTATGCCAAGCCCCATAACGTTGACGAGTGGATTGCCTTCGTATGAATCATCAAAATACACTTCACCACCGACTGTCGGAATTCCCATACAATTACCGTAATGTGCAATTCCTTCAACAACCCCTTTAAATAACCGTTTCACACGCACATTATCTAAAGACCCAAACCGCAATGAATCAACACACATAATGGGACGCGCACCCATAGTAAAAATATCCCGTAATATGCCGCCCACACCAGTAGCAGCACCCTGAAACGGTTCAATAGCTGAGGGATGATTATGTGACTCTATTTTAAAAACAATAGCAAGCCCGTCACCGATATCGATACACCCTGCATTTTCTTCACCCGCTTTTACCAGCACACCTTTTCCATCAGTAGGGAAAAGTTTCAGCACTTTTTTTGAGTTCTTGTAGCTGCAGTGTTCACTCCACATCACACTAAATATACCAAGTTCAGTAATATTAGGCTCCCGCCCTAATATTTCCATAATCTTCGTATACTCAGCATCGGTAATACCATGTTGCGAAATAATCTTTTTTGTTATTTTTATATGCTTCATTGTCGTGGGTGCCATATTCCTTACGATAGTGTATTAATGATCGATTGAAATATCATTGCTCCGTTATCTGACCCTAATATACCCTCAGATACTCTCTCAGGGTGGGGCATCATACCTAATACATTACCCTGCGTATTGCAAATGCCCGCAATTGCCTCTAATGATCCATTCGGATTACTTTCATCTGAAACAGTACCGTCCTCGGAGCAATATTTGAAGATAATTCTTTCCTCTTCTTGAAGTTCTTTCATAGTCTCGTTGTCGCAATAATAATTACCCTCACCATGCGCAATGGGAACCGATAGTATTGCATTACGTGGAATCGCATTGGTAAACATTGTTGAACAATTTTCAGTCTTGAGGAAAACAGATTTACATATAAACTGTAGAGTTTTGTTGCGTAGCATTGCTCCGGGGAGTAAACCGACTTCTAAAAGAATTTGAAAACCATTACAAATGCCAATAATAGGCTTCCCTTTTTTAGCATAATCGATAACATCATTCATGATCGGAGAAAAACGGGCTATCGATCCGCACCGTAGATAATCGCCATAACTAAAACCGCCGGGAAGAATGATAAAATCGCATGTGCCGAGACTCATATCTTTATGCCACGCATATTCCACGTCCAATTTAAAAACGCTGTCCATCACATGGAAACAGTCAGCGTCACAATTTGAACCAGGAAAAACAATAACTTTACACTTTTTCATTGATTAAATTTTTTCGATGGCAAATGAATAATCTTCGATGACAGGATTGACTAATAATCTATCACAGATTTCGGCAACTTTTTTTTTTGCGGACTCTTCGTCAGTTACATCAAGGGTAAGATCAAAAAACTTACCGACACGGAGATCGTGCGCTTCAGGAAATCCCATGCTGTGAAGTGACAGTAGTACCGTCTTCCCTTGAGGATCAAGTACCGTTTTCTTTAGCGTGACATCAATTTTAACCCGGTACATACTAAACAGCTCCTGACGTTACTTTTGCTAACATTTCTTGATATGTTTCCTCAATGCCGCCAAGATCTCTTCGGAATCGATCTTTATCAAGTTTTCTGTTCGTTCCTTTTTCCCAAAACCTGCACGTGTCAGGCGAAATTTCATCACCGAGGAGAATTTCGTCACCATAACGACCAAATTCAAGCTTGAAATCGATTAAATCAATACCCAAACCTGCAAAAAAATCTTTCAGCATCGCATTAATCGTAAAAGCTGTTTTTTCAATATAGGCAAGTTCTTCCTTTGTCGCTAAGTTTATAGCAATAGCATGGTAATCATTAATAAGCGGGTCATCAAGTGCATCATGCTTATAATGATATTCAAAAACTGGCGAATCAAGAACTATACCCTCTTCAAGACCAAGCATCTTTGCCATCCCACCAGCAACAACATTGCGTATGGTAACTTCAACTTTGATGATTTCTAATTTTTTGACCAGCATATCCCGATCATTGAGCTGCTTTACAAAATGGGTCGGGATACCTTTTTTTTCTACTAATTGAAACAAAATAGAAGAGATTTTATTATTCACGATCCCTTTATTTTGAATAGTTCCCTTTTTTTTCGCATTAAAAGCCGTTGCGTCATCTTTGAAGGATTGAATATACAGAGAGGGATCTTCAGTCGAAAATACTTTTTTTGCTTTCCCTTCATACATCAGTTCTTTTTTTTCCATTTCCTTTTCGCTCCTATAGTTTTAAACGTTTAAAAATCTTATTCACATTGCGTATGTAATAGTTATAATCAAACGCTGCTTTTATTTCTTTTTCAGAAAGTAACTGTCGAATATCTTTACTCCCCAACACTGAGTCTAATAAGTCAACATTATCATCCCACGTCTTTTTCGCGCACCATTGGACTAATGCATATGCGCGCTCGCGCGTTATCCCCTTCTTAATGAGGCGAAGCATTAGACCTTGAGAAAAGATCATTCCCTTGTTCAGTTTGAGATTGTGCATCATTCTTTCCGGAAAGACGCACAGATCACTTATAACATCCTTCATCAATGCCATCATATAATCAAGCAATATGGTGCTATCAGGGAAAATGATTCTCTCTACCGATGAATGAGAAATGTCTCGTTCGTGCCACAACGCAATATTTTCAATGCTTGCAAAAGCATTGCCTCTAATCACCCGTGCTAAACCACTGACCCGTTCACAGGTGATTGGATTGCGTTTGTGCGGCATGGCAGAGGAACCTTTTTGACCTTTAGAAAAATATTCTTCAACTTCACGAACTTCCGTCCGTTGCAGATGCCGAATTTCGGTTGCAAGTTTTTCAAGCGACCCGGCAATAACCGCTAATGTGGAAAGGTATTCTGCGTGCCGGTCACGCTGAACAACTTGCGTTGATATTGGTTCAGGCTTGAGTCCTAACGTTCGACACACGAATTGTTCAACCTTCGGTTCTATATTTGAGAATGTCCCGACAGCGCCTGATATCTTCCCGTATGAAATATTTGTAATTGCCCGTTTTAACCGATCCCTGTTACGTTTAAATTCTTCATAAAATACGGCCATCTTCCAGCCAAACGTTATTGGTTCTGCATGTATACCATGACTGCGTCCCATCATTAACGTCGTCTTGTACTTTTTTGCTTTTTTCCCCAGCACAGAGATCAATCCGGTGATGTCATCCATTAATAGTGATGATGCGTCTTTGATCTGGAGTGCAAATGCAGTGTCGAGTACATCTGATGATGTTAATCCGTAGTGAATAAACCGAGATTCAGGGCCCACATGTTCCGCAACATTTGTTAAGAAAGCGATAACATCATGCTTTACTTTTTTTTCGATGTTTTTTATTCGTTGTACATTGAATTTTGCTTTGCGTTTGACGATAGTAGGGATACGTTTTGGGATGATTCCATAGTACGCTAATGCTTCACAGGCAGCTATTTCAACGTCAAGCCATTTTTGAAATTTTGCTTCATCAGTCCAAATGGCACCCATTGTTTTGCGTGTATATCGCTCTATCATATGCATTTCCTCCCAAAAAAATCAATAGCCCCAACGGGATTCGAACCCGTGTTACCTGGTTGAGAACCAGGCGTCCTAGGCCAGGCTAGACGATGAGGCCTTTTATTCATTTATCTTATTGCCTTCCTTATAATTAAGTCCATTACCGAGCGCAAACAAAACGAAGTGGAATTTTACCCTAAAAAGGATAGATTTTCAATGTTTATTTTTACTCGATAGAATAGTATGCAAATCGATTCATTCCATATTGTTACGATTGGAATAACTCTTGATACTATCCATACGGTAGGATATTACTTTGAATAAAGATATGGTTTTATCTCAACGTCTTCGACATAGACGCGCTTTGGAAGCTTTGCCATATATACAATCATATTGGCAACATCCTCAACTTTTAGTATTCCGCATTCGTCACAGTCTGGTGAGTCCCAGTTAATCTGCTTTTCGGAATCGACAAGATACGGATAGACAATATGTACCTTTATACCAAACGGTTTAAGTTCTTTGGCAAGTGCTTTTGACAACCCCACAACACCAAATTTTGACGCACAATATGCCGATTTTTCTTTAAGACCGATTTTCCCGCCAATGGAAGAGAAATTAAAGATTAAGCCTTCCTTTTGTTCTATCATCTTGGGAATTATATAGTTGCAACACACAAACGTACCGGTTAGATTTACATCGATAAGATACTTCCACTCTTTAACCGTCATATCGGTAATCTTTTTTTGTAAAAAAATTCCCGCGCAATTGACAAGGATGTCGATTCTTCCGTGTTTTAAATAAGCGTTTTCTAATAATTCTTGCAACCGTGCGTCATCTGCAATGTCTACAACAAAACTTGTTGCCTTTACCCCAAACAGAGCAATTTTCTTTATCGTTGCCTCGAGTCGGTTCTTATTATTTGAAATCAATATAAGTTGCGTCCCTTCTCGGGCAAAGGCTAGTGCTGTTGCCTCTCCGATGCCATTACACGCGCCGGTAATTAATGCAGTCTTCTTTATTAAGTTCATTTCACACTCCTTAAATGAGCGCATATTTTATGGAATCTAAAAGATGACATAAAATATATGCGCGAATTTAATCCAACACTATTTTTCAATTTATTCCTTTTATTAAAAAATCAACGTATTTATTTTATTGCCCGTTATCCATTGCTGATTTAAAACAATTAGTGCTGGATACATTCAATCATACAACATAGCTTCACTACCGCCTGCCTAACGGCAGATTTGCTACGTTGTGTTTTCATGTACCCCCTATTACGAAATTATGACTTTATTGTTCCCTCTAACAACTTTTCCGATAACAAACGAGTCGATCCTTTCTTTCGCGAGTATTTTTTGCGCCTTTTGACAGTCGCGTTTACTCATAACCACTGCCATTCCAATCCCCATATTGAACGTTCTAAACATTTCTTTTTCAGCCACATTGCCTCTTCGTTGTATTTCCTTAAAAATATGCGGCACTTTCCAGGCATTTTTATTAATGATAACGTTCATTCGTTTCGGAATCACTCGCGGGATATTATCATACAGCCCACCACCCGTAATATGCACGATCGATTTTACCCGAATCTTTGAACATAACGAAAGGATGGGCTTCACATAAATTTTAGTTGGTGTTAAAAGTAATTTACCCCATTTGGATCTCTTTATTTCCTGTTTTGTAAATATTTTTCGTGCCAATGAATACCCATTTGAATGAAGACCGCTTGAAGCAATGCCAATAACGACATCCCCCACCTTTACTTTTGAGCCATCAATAATATTACCCTTATCGACAATACCAACCGTAAACCCCGCTAAATCATATTTGTTTTTTTCATAACAATCTGGCATTTCCGCAATCTCACCGCCAAGCAGTGCACAGCCTGCTTGTCTGCAACCCCCAACTATTCCGCGTAAGATGGATAAAAAATTGCGCGAATCAACTTTTCCCGTAGCATAATAATCCAGAAAAAAAAGCGGCTCGGCACCTGCGGTGATAAGGTCATTAACACACATAGCAACAAGGTCAATACCAATTGTTGAATAGTTGTTTCGTGCGGTTGCAATCATGATCTTCGTGCCCACGCCGTCGGTTGAAGCAACCAGGACAGGATTTTTCATCCCTTTTTTTGGCACGCTAAAAAAACCACTGAAATTTCCAATTTTTCCTAATACTTCCGCACGGTTTGTTGACCGACTTAGCGTCTTGATCTTGCTTACAATCTGATCTGTTTTGTTTACATCAACCCCTGCTTTTTTATAGGTTAATTTTTTTTTCATGTGTTACTCCTTTAATGAGCGCATGGTTTACGGAATAAAATGACGTAAATCATAATCGCGAATTAATCCCGTAAGATGCGCAGCATTTTATCGGGACAACAGTTAGCATAATACTCGATACCCGAATCGGTGCGAATTAATACTTTGCCCGTTTTAACATGCACAGTATAACTGCTGCATACAATCTATTATTCACAATCTCTATTTCCTGTTCCTTACTTTACCGTTTTAAGACTGCTAATTTTTTACACCAGTCGTATGAATCCCATTCTTCAAGCGCTGCTGCGAGTTTTTTTGCGCTTTTTGTTTTTAAATGATTACACGCTTTATCAAAAAAATGTTTTGCCTTCGTATAGCCTTGTTCGTAATATTCTTTCCCTTGCAACATACATTCAAGAATATCAGCATCTCGTGCAATAATGCCTTCTCTTGATTTATCACGGATCAATTCATCCATAAGAGCTTTAATTGATGCACCAATTTCCCTCGGCAGCGTATCCAGCTGTTCCTTTAATGCCCGTTTTTCAGCATTCTTTATATGTACATACCGACCAACAACTTTATGCAAATCATTAATACGTGCTTCATGGATATCATTAAAAAGGCACATCAATGCAACTTTTGGCGCATCACCACCCTCCATTTTAGCAATGCAATAGCCAATAACTGCACACCGAAAAGAATGGTCAGCGACACTCTCCCCATCTTTAATACCAACGGTCCACCAGCCACTCCGCCGTACCCGTTTAAGCTGACCGATTTCTGCAAAAAAATCTAATACCGTTGTATTCTTTTTCTTTTCACTCATAAGCATTATATTAGCAGGAAATTGGCGTTTTGTTAAACATATTACTCCAAAATCCAACAACTTCCTTTTCTTGCCATTTTTTTGAATAATTCTGGAGTATATATTCTGATGCCTTTTGTCTTTTTTCATTTAATATGCGGGGATCTTTATTCCACTCTTGAATCACTTCTTCGACCGTTTTACTGAAAGTAATGATATCACCCTGTTCGATGGGATATGAAAATTCAGTTTTAAAATATTCCTTACCTCCCCTTCCATGATAGCCTATCACAATACATCCACACGCCATTGCCTCAGCAGGAGGAAGCGCAAAGCCTTCAGGATAGCCAAAACTTAAAAATATGAGTGATTCTTTCATGATCTGTGCAACCTCATGTTCTTTTTTGTTCTCAATTGGAACAAGCGTAAAATCCTCGAGCGCGTTTCGTAATTTCAATATATTTATGACTTGGATGCTCTCTTCGGAATGCTTTCGTGTCATGAATGAGATAATTTTTTCTTTTCGCTCTTGATATGAAAAAAAGGCTGTATCGGTAGCATTGCGAATTTTGGTAATGGGAATATTAGGAAAAAGATGCTGCATGTACTCAAGACTGTCATCTGAAACAACAAGCACGCCAACGACATTTTGATGATGGTAGGGCGTTTTCGTATCGTGCTGGTTATATGAATAGCCTTTTAAAAACGTATAATAACAGTTTTGGTTAAAGACTACTTTTTTATTATGTGGTAAGCGATCGCCAAGATCTGGTAAATATATTTCTGAAATTACAAAATAATCGTTGATGAATAACTCGAGTTCATGCACTGATTTAACCGTCGTGGTATTATCAAACCAGCTGCAGCGAAAGCCCTGTTTGCTATGTAAGATACATGCAGAAAAACCATGAGCGTTTAAAATGTCAACATGACGATAGAGTACCTTTATGCCGCCAGAATGAGCATTCGTGTCAGCACATAAAAAATAAATTGTCGGCTTGTGCGATGTCATGATAGATATCTATTATTCTATGTTTCTATTAAATTCCAAAATTTTTCTTTAATCGCTGTATCTTTTTTTCTTTTTCTACCCTGGCAGATTCCTTCTCGTCCTTAATCACCTTTTCTTTTCTGTCGTTATAATATTTTTTAAATTCCTCTATCCAACCTCCATTAAGAAACCCATTAATTTCTCCTAATTGATAATCTGACGTTCTGGCGTAGGTAGCTAATTCATACGATTCTACTATCTCCACATCAAACACCTTCATTTTTTCTTGATAGACTTCTAAATTACCTTCACGCAGGCCGGGCTCCATCATATGAAGATTTAATGTAAAAACATACTTTGTGCCGCCTATAATTATTTCCTGAACATCATCAGGTTTAATGAAATGAAAATACAAACATTCGATAAGTTCAGGCACCTTTAGTTTGCGCGCTTTATTCCGCTTACTAACAATCTGTCGATAGATCTTATCTTCGGAAAGCTGACTCCTTATTTTTTTAAAGTACTTTTGAATAAAATTCATAATGTATTACCCTCCCTTTAACTATATTCATTTATTGTGATCCTACACCCCATACAATGTATTCGTTGACGACAGAAACAAAAAAACCGACGCACCAATTAAATCAACAACAAAAATAGAATGCGCCATTCTGCATGATTTCACCGCTCGCGGCGTAGGACTTAATTGTATATCGAAGCCTAATATTTTACAATAAAATTTAAGCCATCGAATGGCAAGGCTGATTTCAAACGATGGTTTTATTATCACCTATATTGAAAACAATGCACAACACGTAAAAAATATTCCGCCGCCGATCATGAAGACAGAACATGCTCTATCTTCTTATCATTTTTATATATTTCAGTATATTTAAGCTTTCCGTCCACATCATACACAAAACATTTTCCGTCCCGTTTTCCTTTCCGGTACCTCCATTCGCTCTCAATTGTTCCATCCTCATAATACTTTGTGTGGATACCATCAATACGGTTATCTTTATACATCCATTCGGCTTTCAGGTTTTTATTTTCATAGTACTTTTTACAAGGACCGTGTTGTTTCCCCTTTTTAAAATGCCATTCTGCTTTAATTTTTCCATTTTCATAATACTGTTTCAATATTCCATCCCTTTTCCCTTTTCTAAATTTCCCTTCCTGTTTTAGGATACCACTCGTGTAATAACTTCTAAAATCCCCATGCGGGAAATTATTGTTATATGTATAAACCGTATAGCCATCCTTCTCGTATTTTTTGACTTCCCCATTCGGGATCGAACCTGTAACCGTAAGAAATGCTGCATTACCTATGCTATGTTTTGCAATTGGTATTCCCGATTCATAGATCATCGCCGTATTCTTCTCGTAGTCAACTTCCATAACAATCTCTGCATATGCCGTATTGGCACTTAAAACAAATATGCTTATAATTAAAAAAAATAAAAAATGCTTCATCTGGAATCAACCTTTAAATTGTCAGCGTTACATTAAAAGAAAAATAATGTTCGTCATCATCAGTCGCCGCCGGGTACGCAGCGCCAGGGAAAAAATGTCCGTATTGCATTACAAAGCTCAGATCTGAGGTAACATCCCATGAAAGAGTAGCGTCGAGTTCATGTCCAATATCACGACTACTGCTCGTTGCATCGGTATCGCTTATTCCACCAGCTTGTGCGTCTTTATAATAGCGATAGTAATCAATACCAAACTGAATTTTTTTTAGTGGATTCACCGATTCTAAAGGGGCACACGTAACCCCAACCGTATAATAATGCAGGTTAGATAGTCGTGGCGAGAGTACATAGCCCGTATTAATATAGCCGAACGGAAGAAAATTCTCATCGCGACCATAGGTATTGCCATTAAACGTATCGGTCACATCTCCCCTGTCAGAATCACCAGAACCAAAACCATAGATACATGAAACGGCCGGATGACTATAGACGTCCCAATCGTAGGAGGTACCCATTACCCCGCCCCACGCATTAATATCTTTTCTTTCATTTGATGCATATATCCTGCTTTTACCTGATTCATAAATTATCTCTGCCCAATATCGCAACGAAGGGCCAACCATACCTTCAGCGCCAAGTCCGATATATTCGGAGTCATAGGTATAATTTTGCGCTGGATCTTCCGGCTCTTCATTACTGAAATCCCTTTGCAGAAGAAGATAGGTATAGATCTCATGGTCAATACATCCACGATACCGTCCTTCAACCCCATAAAAATAGCGGTCGCTTTGATCTTGATATCCCGGAACACTGGTATCAATATTATCTTCGTTCGGCAGTGTGTGTGATGCAAAACCTTTAAGCTGCCAATCGTACACGGACACTAATAATTCTGCTCCGTCATGCACATCACTATAAGCAATGCCCTGTCCAATACTATAATACGATCTCCCTATTTCTAACCACACTGGCCGGAAATCCAATGTTATATATGCGTAATCAATATGGGGGCCATCATGATCACTTCCTCCTGCACTGTCATCAGGGCGTTCTTGAATTAACATATCTTTCATGCGAATGTAGAGCGAATGTTCATTTTCATATAAAGCATCCTGGGCTGGTTTGAGTATGGCTTTTATCCAAACACGAAAATCGATCGACTCTGAATAATCTATCGCATCACGCACTGTATTATCATTATCAATATTGTGATATTCATCATACCGTAGATCAATCCATCCCCCAAAATCGAAAAGCAGTCTTTCTTCTTTGTTTAAGGTTATTTCTTCAGTATATGCTAACGACGTTCTTTTTTCTTCCTCCACTCTTCTTTGGTTTTCATAGGGATGCACCGTTGTCACTGAGGAAAGAAAAAAAATAAGGCTAACAAGCATTCTAATATTTCTTAAAAAGAAGGGCTTATTTTTCATACGATTTTGTTATATTATTTTTTTAGCCAACGGTAGGCTCATTATATTTATTTTTGCTTAAATAATCAGCTGCATTGATTAACATCACAATGAGTTCTTCCCCATTAACGCGTTCGTGCACATAACCGGATGACATTATTCTTTCATGGACTAATTCCCTCAGCGCATACCGTTCACGTAGTCCAAACAGATGAATCCATATACCCCCTTTAACATTAAGCATGCGGCAAAACAGTATAGCTGCAAGGCCTTTGCGGAGCGGTTTGTTTTGATTGACATCTGAGGGGATTGTTACCGGCACTATTTCTTCCCTTCGTAAAAAAGATAGCTGAGAGTTGAAATCACGGTATTCATTATCGACTTCCATGAGAATAACAAGCCCCTGACACGCATCAGCAAGCGAAACAACCCTTTTGGTAAGTAATTCATTGAAATAACGAGATTGTGGAGTATCTGTAGTATCTACCCTTTGTGATTCCTTTTCATGGGAAAAAGTCTCCGTCGTTTGTAGGCTTTCTCGTTTCTCTTCATTAATTCTTCTTTTCACCTCAGCAGTTTGAGCCAATACAGTAGTCGAAGAGAAGCAACATACTATAACTAAGAGTAGTATTTTGTTCATTATTACAAATCATATAGAACGCACACAATAAGTCAAGAAAAAAATGATTATTTATTTTTATATCTTGTTGTAAATAAGAAACTTAACACCTGTGGGCCATATTGACATATTGACCATTGTGGCATTTGGTGGCATACTTTAATTAGAAAAAGTGTAGGTAATAATGTTAGTGATAAAGGCAAACTCTTCGTAAGAGGAGGACGCAAAGCCATGGATCCTTAAGAGCGGAATATTAAGGACCGCCAGGTTACCAAAAAACATTAGTTTATGGTGTACGTCCCACTTCTTACGAATTCATAGGAAGTGGGAATTTTTTTGGAGGTGATACATATGAAGCTGTCAAAATTATTACACATCGCACTTATCGCTCTGCTGTCACTGAGCTTGGTCTGTGCCCCTGTGTATAGTGCCTCCCAAGGGAAGGAAAAAAATAATAACGGTCAGAAAAAGGAAGAAAAAAAAGACCAGAAGGATAAGTCAGATCATGTCGATAAAAAAATCACGAAGGCACAAGAAAAATGCGTACATCAGGTTGCAAAAGAAAGAAAGAAACATTTAAGAGAACAAAGAACTATTTCTGCTATCAAACACGTCAAAAGTGCTAAAACAATATTAAAACATATCAAAAAAGAGCATGACAAAAAATTATTACTGCATTTAAATAATTCCCTTGAAAAACTCAATAAATCTCGTTGGTCATGGAATCCTCATGATACGCGAGGACAAGGCAATAGAGGAAAAGTAGACATGCTTGATCCGTTTGGCCATGATAAAGATTCAGATCGGAAAGAATTATACGGCAATAGAGGCAGACAGATTAAAACTCCAGAGCCCGAACCAGAGCCTGAGCCAGTACCAGAGCCTGAGCCGGTTCCTGAACCTGTACCAGAACCTGAACCAGAGCCTCAACCAGAGCCAGAACCTGAAGAGCCTCCTGTTCTGGAGCCAGAACCTGAAGAGCCTCCTGTTCTGGAGCCCGAGCCTGATGAGCCTCCTATACCTGATCCAGAACCAGAACCCCCTCCTATTCCAGAACCGCCCCTCTAAGATTACATACAGAATACAAACTAATGAGCTTCTCAACGCGATGGTCTGCGTCGTTGTTTTTACAATTAGAAAAGAAACGTTAAGCCAAGGGAAATATTAAAGTATCTATTCTCAGCTTTATAGAGGTTGGAATGCCCTTCACGATCAACAATGGTCGTATAGCGTGGAACAAAATGAGATTTAAGCGACATTAAGCTATTGTGAGTCATCTGCCAATCACACCCAAAATCAAAATAAAAATACGGATCTATTTTATAAAACCGTGCACTCAGATCATCCACAATAAAATGACTAAATGCGCTGCCGGTATTAAATCCGCCTTTTACGCCGGCATTAATCGTATCGGTTATGCCATAAGAAAGTGTTGTCTCAAATCTGTCATAATTTTGTGGGAGTACATTCGCTGCAAGGTGCGACCCATTTCCTGCGAGGAACGTTGCGTATTCTGTCCCCGCGACAAAAGAATCCAGCGGATATAAAAAAGCATTATAGGGATCAATAATATTGAGCGCTCCGTTATTCTCTTCTTTACTGAGATGCACTATGTCTCGTTGATACAATAACTCGACCATGAATTGATTTCTGAGCAGTAAATCCTTTGTGACGGACAAAAAGGCATCCTGTCGCTTTTCTCGCTCATTACGATATAAATAGGTCAGCTTCGCGGTAGGTTTAATTCTGTACGCGTTTAACTCTTTATAGGGATAACGTGTCTGATTTGTAGTATCGACTTGCGTATAATAATTTAGTTTTTGAGTTATGAAATTAAAATCGGATGAAACCATAAACTCAAACTCGTCAACGGGACGATAGCGCATTTTGAAAGGAATATACCATGAATCTTTCAACTGATAGGTACCGGTTGTAAAAAGGGATGCGCCGTCAGGCTTATGATGCGTAAATGCATATTTAAAAGGGGTGGTATAGGCCACGCCACTTTCAAGCTCTATTTCATCATGAATGCCATAGCGTAACGTAATTTTCGGTGTCACGTGCGGACGCAAGGTATGATAAAAATTATCAAATCGTGAGAAGGTATCATAATAGCTGTTTCTCCGTATATTTCCATTCCTATATTCAAGCTCACCTTCTACGTTTATTTGATTTTGTTTAAGCAGTGGTGTTATAAATTGAGAAAGATGTGACACATCAGCCACTTCTTCATCGCTTTTCGAAAGAAAGCGTACGCCCCCTCGTATATCCTCATAATGGCTGCGAATATAACTATAATAATGCGGCTTATTGGGCATAGTTGACCAATTCCAACGAGCCTTTTGATTTTTTTCTAAAAAATCTGCGAATAATTCTACCGTTTGACTGCGCGCCCGCAGCCCAACATAATAATCACGAAAATAATTAATGTTGTATGATTGTTCTTCTGCCACGTTGCCCTGTGGATTATAAATCGATATTTTATAATCACTCGGGAGTGTTTCTTCGTAGCCCACGTTCAATTCTAAATAGGAAAAGGGTGCATAGGTAATCAGGTTTTCTAATGAAGAAAAACGTGGGCTGGCATCAAAATGTCCATAGGCAGGATTACCGTGTTCCCCACGCTCAGACAAACTGAAGTAATGCCATTTTCCGCTGTACAAAATGCTGTTTTTTTCTAACAGTGGCTGATAACGCACATCAACCCCCGCGCCATACACCGAATAATGAAAAAAGATACACACACAGAAAATTAAAATCCCTATTGATACTATCTTAATAGTAATTTTTTTTCTACGCACAGCACCCTTTTTTATTAGCATTTTTATGTCTCGTTCCGCCCAACTAATATTATCAGTGCATGCGGCTTAACCGGATATGACTTTTGAAATCCTATACGCGGTTCCTTACCCGCACGATATATTTCATGAGGCGCGTCTTTCGATGTATCAACCTTTAAATGCCATTCATGCTTATTAAGTGACGGTACGCTAAACATAAGGGATTTTTTGGATGCATTGATCGCAACATATATATCACTGCTTTCACCGGGAGTAATTATTTTTCCGGAAATATGAAAAGCTAACGAGTGCGATCCCTGCTGAAAATTTGGTTTACGCAATCGTGTTCCATGCCACGTGATATCGGGTAATTCATGCTCACCACCACTCTGTCCCGTAAAAAAATCCTCGCGCCGCAGGAGCGAATTCATTTTACGAAATCGAATCATTTCCTTCATAAAGTTAAATATGTCTTCGTGTTCATTCATAAGTGACCAATCGAGCCAGCTTAATTCATTGTCCTGACAATACGCATTATTATTTCCTTTTTGCGTTCTGCCAACTTCATCGCCGGCAAGCACCATAGGCGTTCCCTGCGATACCATCAGGAGTGCAATGAAATTCTTTATCTGACGTTTTCGTAATTTATTAATAAGTGGACGTCGCGTTTTACCTTCGGCACCGCAATTCCAGCTATGATTCAAAGAATGGCCATCCCCGTTATTTTCACCGTTGTCTTTATTATGTTTTTCATTGTACGAAACACAATCGAATAACGTAAAACCATCATGGCAGGTAACGTAATTTATTGAATGATAGGGTTTACGGCCTGATGCCTGATACAGATCGGAACTACCGGCTACGCGCGTTGCTATTTCTCCTACCACCCCACTATCACCTTTTATAAATCGGCGGATAGAGTCACGATATTTATCGTTCCACTCTCCCCATCGCTTCCATGCCGGAAACTGTCCTACTTGATAAAGTCCTGCCGCATCCCATGCCTCCGCGATAATCTTTGTACCAGAAAGGACCGGATCTTGTGCAATGGCCTCGAGAACAGGCGGATTTGACAGCACATTGCCGTTTTCGTCACGGCCGAGAATAGAAGCCAAATCAAAACGAAAACCATCAACATGCATTTCACTCACCCAATACCGTAAACAATGTAGAATCATTTCACGAACAATTGGATGATTGCAATTCATAGTATTGCCGCACCCTGAATAATTTTTATAGTGATAACGCTCATCAAGTAAATAATAAACAGCGTTTTCTATTCCGCGAAACGAAACAGTACTTCCTTTTTCATTTCCTTCTGCCGTGTGATTAAACACGACGTCGAGAATGACTTCGATCCCTTCTTTGTGAAGGGCACGCACCATTCGTTTAAACTCTTCTACCTGTCCTGACACGGCAACGCTTGCGGCAAAAGAAGCTTTTGGCGCAAAAAAAGCAATACTATTATAACCCCAATAATTTTTTAATTTCTCGCCGGTCTTTGGATGGGTAAACAAACAATCATTTTCATCAAATTCATTTATCGGCATTAATTCAACGGCGGTAATCCCTAGTTTCTTTAAATACGGAATCTTTTCAACGATCCCCATGAACGTTCCGGGATTATCAACGCCGGATGATTTATGTTGAGTAAACCCGCGCACATGCATTTCATAAATTATAGAATCTTTCAGCGGACGGTTAATCGGGCGGTCATTTTCCCAGTCAAATATTTCCTGCACGATACCGCAGCGAAGAACTCCTCGTGGCTCTCCCCATTTTTCAACACCACTCAACAATCGTGCAAATGGATCGATTAAAAGTTTTTTCTCGTCATAATAAAGTCCCCGTTGAGAATTGTATTCCCCTGCTATCCGGTACGCATATTGAACACCTGGTGGCAACTGGGCAATAAACATATGCCACACATCACCGGTTTTATTACAGTCTTCATCAAACGGAATTTCAACAAGAGGGTCAGCTGACTCAGGCAGTGATAAAATAATAGATACGGCTTTGGCATTCCTTGAAAAAAGAGAAAAATTTATTCCATCATGATGGGCCGTCGCGCCAAAAGGAATAGGAGAACCTGGATCGACTTTTAGTTGCCGTCCGTGGTAATTACCGGTCTTGATGGTAACCGTCGCTGATTTCTTATCGCTTGGCATTTGTCTTTATTTAATTTTCATCAACGCGAGACCTGTTGTAGGATCTTTTTCTCGCGTAATCGTAACACCTGAAAATTCAATAATAACTGCTTCTATAACGATGAATACTTCCGTCTCTTTTCTAATACACCCGAGGAATGCTTTATCTTTATAGGAGAACACGGTATGCATATGCACTGCCGGTTCATCCCCTTTCCAAAAAATAGTACCATACCCGACTACTTCGTGGGGACTGTCAAATTCAGCCCAGACCGGCTCCGGTGGGATCTCTGGTGTCTTGGGACCGACAACAACATTACTTTTTTTTATGGCACCTAAGAACTGCACTTGTCCTGCGCGTATATTCTTTTCTGTACAAAAGTTAGTTATCTCGGCTTGAAAGTCATCGCCATGGTCAAATTTGAGTATAAACACACGACCGATAGTGCCTTCTGTAAATTTCATATTTATCTCCTTGTTGATTATAGTATAATATAACATTGATAATACAGCAAACTTTTTTACGCGGAACGCGGAGAAATGATCGAAGATAAAATAATTTCAAAAGGCATTCTTAATCTAGTGCTGAATGAATCGGTTACTATTTTAAACGGTATTCCACGCGATTCGACGGCGTTCGATGTCTATCTTGCATCATATTTCCGCGCACATCAAAAACGGTACGGGAAACGTGATCGAACATTAATCCGCACGATTCTTTTTTCTCATCTACGGTACACATTACGTACTGAAGTATGGTTTCATTTTCTTTTTCCCCATATAGATGTTGACACCCACACACCTCTGTGTATGTCGCTTTCTCTTTTTTTTAATAAAGAAATCACCTTTCAAACATTGATAGCTTTTTGCAATGAGAGTAAACTCACCTTCAGTACGCCTCGTATGACGTTACTCAGGACAAGAAAGCTCCCGCCTTCATGCAGATTTAAATCATTGCACGAAAAATTATCATTGATGCATTCATTTCCCGAGTGGCTCGTTAAAAAATGGTCTCATACATTCGGCAAAAAGCTGACGACAACGTTATGTGCCTTTCTTAATCATCGGGCCCCACTCACAATTCGGGCCAACACATTACTCGTTTCACGCAACGATTTAAAGAAACGTCTTATTACGGCAGGACATACGGTCCGTTCATGTCCTCTTTCACCTGCTGGTCTCTTTATTGATAGTGATCTATCACTGTATAATACCGACGAATTCAAAAAAGGATATTTTGAAATACAGGATGAGGGAAGTCAATTGATCGGTTATATCATTAATCCTTCTCATTTTGATTATATCTGGGATGTCTGTGCCGGCTCAGGAGGCAAAACACTCCATTGTGCTGCTTTGATGGAAAATAAAGGGAACATTATAGCTACCGATCCGCGAAAAAGTATGATACAAGAGTTAGAAAAAAGGATTCAGAGGGCAGGCGTCACGAATGTTCACCGAGCGCGACTTTCCACTAACATTAATAAACAATTTAAAACCCTCTCAGCAGATATGATCATTATTGACGCCCCCTGTTCGGGGACCGGCAGGCTTCGGCGTGATCCTATGCTGAGATGGAAATTATCACCTATGTCTATCAAACAACATGCTGATAAAAATATAGAAATATTAGATAGGTACGCACGTTTTTTAAAACAATTCGGGAGACTTTTTTATTGTACCTGTTCACTCGAGGAGGAGGAAAACGAAGGAGTGGTCAAGCGTTTCCTTGAAACCCATCGTGATTTTGAAGCTGGATCTTTTACTCCGCACGCTTCATTTACTCAAAAAATCACATCACACCAATTTCGAATTGATCCCGTGCTTTTTAAAACCGATGGCTTTTTTGTTGCGGTATTTGAAAAGATCGGATAATGCGGTAATTCTATTTGCTGAGTAGTATCTTCAGTTCTTTTTCAACGTCATGAGCAGGAATGAGTTTTGATTGACCGTCATGGCGGGTCTTTATTTCTACCTTTTCATCTTTTAAATTACGGTCTCCAACAACGATCACCATAGGTATGCCAATTAAATCTGCGTCATTAAATTTAACACCGGCACGTACGTCACGATCATCCCACAACACATCCACGCCCCGTGAACATAATTCATCGTAGAGTTTTTCGGTATAGGCGACACTTTTTTCTTGCGTTTGATTGACCGTTAGAAGTAATACTTTAAACGGCGCAATAGCAAGCGGCCACTTAATCCCTTTTTCATCATGGTGAAGTTCGATGCATGCAGCCATGATACGATTTACCCCAATACCATAGCATCCCATGATAATATCTTTATCTTTACTATCCTGGTCTGTAAACTTTCCCTTTAACGCTTTTGTGTATTTTGTACCGAGCTTAAAAACATGGCCAATCTCGAGTGCACGTTCTAATTTAATCGAGCCCTTTGCGCAGGCGGGACACTGTTCTCCGTCTTTTACGTACCGAATATCAGCAAACATCGTACATTCGAAATCTCGCCCCCTATTAACATTTTTCATATGGGTATCTTTTTTATTAGCTCCGGTGACAAAGTTATTCACCCCGCGCACACTGTGATCGGCTACAATCGAACATTTCTTTGTAAGTCCAACCGGTCCGGCAAAACCAACCGGTGCGCCGGTTACCTCTTCTATAGTTTTCTCATCAGCCAATGTTACTGATTGGGCTTTCATCGCTTTTCTCAACTTTGCTTCTGAAATGTCACAGTCGCCACGCACAAGACATACGATTGGGTCGCCATCAGCCATATATATTATTGTTTTTACTAACTGGGTAGGTTTTAGTTTAAAAGCACTCGTAATTTCATCAATTGTTTTAAGATCCGGTGTC
>JAHJGZ010000175.1 GCA_018823795.1 Candidatus Omnitrophota bacterium | reverse complement strand
AGAAAAAAGAAAAACAGGAACGGGTATCGTTCTAACGATCCTTTATATTATATTTCTGCACGCATTTTTGCTTTTATTAGTTAATCTGCACTTCCTATATATATCTGCTAATTTATTAAACTGCAAAGGAGAATTTGGGTGCATTGGGCTTATAGTTATTGTTCCTGCATATTTAATAATTTCGAGTATATTCTTTTCTATTATAATTTATAAGTCAGATTATAAAAGATTATTTTTTTGCATGATACTTATATTTGCTTTGTTTGCAGTATGGTCCTTTGGTGCTGCCACTAAAGACTATCGTACTGATAAGAGAGTTTTCTTAGATGGAAAAAATTATATTTTTGAGTTGGATAAATCTATTATTAATGTTGTTCAAGGTGGCGAGGGAACAGAAATATGCCTAAGACCCTGGAGAGCCCGTTATTCTGATTTATATGATACTGGAGAAAACAGTATGAACCTTCTGAGGCGTGGAGAAACACAACTTAAATTATTTGATATATCATCTGATTTTAGTGAAGGTAACATAGAATACATAAATAATGTGCCTCGGAGATTCGGCTCCTCTTACCTGTCTACACATACCAATATATTTACTCTCGATTACAACGGAAAATATGATATACATTTGTCTGAATTGTCTCAAGGAGATATGGTAGCTAGTTGTAAAGATGGAACCTATATCAGGAATAACGGGATAGATATTAATACAAGAAGACCCCAGATAATTATTGAAGGAATTGAGGGATGGGTTTATTAGCAAAGTTGCTTTGTTGTTTTAGAAAGAAAATTTTATAGTTTTACAGCTGGAGCCCCACCTTTTTTTGGACGGGGCTTTTTATTTGGGATATAATTAAGTTATGTCCAATAGGCTTTATAAAACATTACTAATTTTAGGAATAGCTTTAGCACTCACAGCTATTCCTATTTTTGTTGCTTCTTATAATCCTGAACAACACTCAGGTAGTTAGGTATGAGATAAAGGTATTATTGAATAAATGTAATAATAGTGATATTATTGAGATATAATTATTAAAGTTCAAAAATATGGAAAATGAATTTCAAAAAACAAATTCCACGAGTTTCGAGGATAATTTAGTTGAACATTCTGAGAAATTTTATAGAGGGAAAATAGGTTTTGTTATAGCATTATTAACTTCTTTGATCATTGTTGCGGCATTATCTTTTTTTGATGTTCACATTCTTTCCCGCATAGTTCCGCATCCCCATTCCTCAAATAATTATCTTAATTATGCAAAAAAAATTACTAGTATAATATTATTTTTTGCCATCTTTGCTTTTTTCGGGGGATCTATAGGACGTATACTAGACAGGAAAAAGAAGAAAGAGCTAGGCGTGGTATTCTTAAAGAAAAGTTTCATTCATAGTTTAGGTGCAGATTTTAGGAGATTACCCATTAAGCAACAGCTAGGGTTTGTTATAGGACTCTTAGGCGGTTATATTTTCGCATTATTTTTGTATCTTATCCACTTCATTCCTGTTTTTTATTTTAATATAGGCAATATCCTAGCTAGTGGCAAAGTTTCTGAAATTTTTTTTGGCACCATTCTTCTTATTTTATTAATTGTGAGGACCATTATTCCTGCTTTTTTTGGGAGTTGGATTGGTGGAATATTAGACCAAAAAAGGTATATTATCCTAAAACTACTCATTGTTTCTTTATTATTTATATTTATTATGGGGTCTATAATTATACTTAACTTATTTTTCTTTTCTGGCTGAGTTTAGTGGATTGTTATAAAATTTTCGAGATAAACATTCTTCTCAAATTAGGAGAGTGTTTTATGACATAGTTAAACTATTAGACCATGCCATCCAAACTCTATAAAATACTACTAATTCTAGGAATAGCCGCAGCAATCATCGCTATTCCTATTTTTGTTGCTTCGTATAATCCAGAAAAACAACTCGAAGTCAGTTTTCTAGACGTTGGGCAGGGGGACGCAATTTTGATTCAAACGCCATATGGACAGAGTGTCTTAATAGACGGAGGACCGGATGATAGTATTGTCAAAAGATTGAGTGAAGACTTACCTTGGTGGGACAAGACAATTGATCTGATGGTTTTGACTCATCCGCACGACGATCAAACGTCATGAACAATACTTAGTAAAGTTTGAAATAGTAGAACAAATACCGTGTTATTTTAAAAATAAGTTTCGCTAAGATTATATACAAAAAATTGAATAAGTGTAATAAATTGACAAATTTATGTTGCAATATTAATATAACAAATAGTTTCCAATTTAACTCTTGAAGCAGTTAAGGGAGGTAATCGCAATGCCTTTTTTCACGATTACAGTTACGTATGGATGGCAAATCAGCGATGGCGGCGATAGAGACGATATCGCCGCGGGTGAAGGATGGGACACTACCGATGAAGTGTGCCGATTTGAAGGAACCAGAGAGGAGGCAGAGGCGAAAAAGAACGAAATGTTAAACAAACATAAAGGCGAACCTTGCCTGAGCGCCTCTATAAAGGAGGGGTGGAAATAGGCAAATGGAAATGCCGACCATGTTTAAAAGTAGTAGGTGGTGCCAGCTAGCATCACCTTTTTTCTTGCCAAAATTGGATAAAGTAGTAAAATAAAGGCATTAAAATGTATATGTAAATTTTATGAATATTAGAGAAATGTTGGAAAAGCGTTACGAATCTTTTAAAAACATTAATACAGGATGGAATTTTTTTATTTATTT
>JAHJGZ010000174.1 GCA_018823795.1 Candidatus Omnitrophota bacterium | reverse complement strand
GCGCCATTTAACGAAAGGAAGGAGTTTATGAACCGGACGGGACAAAAGACGGGTAGGGGAGTTTTAGACGGGAAAACCCCGCAAATCGGCAAATTTGCCACTTATACATATCGAGGATACAAAATAAACATTCTACATCCTAATTATGGCTTCAATTCGGTTATCTTCCCCCCGGGCAATTTTATAGGACAGTGTGTAATTATAGGCGGTTACTCTCTTGACTCTTGCTTAAAAGCTACCGAGGAACGGATTAACCACCTGCTCAGGATAGAAGAGAAGTGTCAAAAATGTAACCGTAATTTTCCTGCAAACGAAATAACTAAGAATCGTGGGTATTGTAATCATTGTCTGCATGAACAGATGAAAACTTGGAATGGGGATAAGGAGTATGTATAGCAAAAAAGAGGAGGAATAAAAATGTTAACGACAGAGGAAATAAGTGAAATTCTTAAGCATCAAGAGTCATATGCAGTAAGAAAAGCGAACAAAGAAGAAATGGAGCAGCTTATAGATTTTATGTTCAAGAAAAGTGACGGGATTCAAACAGAAGAAAACATAAGGGAAGTCGTGAATTTCTCGTATACCGCAGTCATAGAAAATTATGTAACCGATTGTGTCGGATATGCCGGAAAAGTTTTAATTGTGATTTTTCCCGCTTCTCCGACAATGCATCGAATTTATACCCTTAAGAATAATGGTGAATTGGAAGAGGCAATAAAAGAGTAGAAAGAAATGGAGACAAGAAACAATGAAAAAACGGGCCGGTGGCGGAATAGGTAAACGTACAAAGACTACCAATTTCTATGTTGTGCACCATAGAAATAAAACCCCAGTTGGTAGAGGGGAAAATTGTAGAGTGCAAATCTCTACCCGGCTCACTAATAGCAGGGATGTATTGGTAGATGCCCTGGGCGCCAGGAAATCCTTCCGTGGTCTACCGCTATGGTCTGGGTTTATCCCTGTAATCCTTTGCCTTGTATTTTTTGTTGGGGTAGGGCCATGCAAGGCAGGGGAGCCAAAGACCGAAGGTATCGCTTCCTGGTATAGCACCAAGTCAACGCTTGCAGAGGGCAATCCCGGATATACGACTGCATCTGGGGAAAGTTTTAAGGATGAGGGATTAACCTGCGCAATGCGCAGCCGAGATTTCGGGAAGTATTACAAGGTTACCAATCTTGCAAATAATAAAAGTGTCATCGTTAAACATACAGATTTCGGGCCTAACGAGAAGTTATACAAAAAGGGAAGGATTGTTGATTTATCAAAGGGCGCATTCGCAAAGATAGCCGATTTAGATGAGGGATTGGTGAAAGTAAAAATCGTTCTAATAACGGAGGGTAAATAATGGATACGAGAACAGGTGAAATTTTAACATTTAAGAATGAACAGGAATTGCAAGAGGCAAAGGCAAAAAATAAGCACCTTGTTGCTATCAGTTGTAAGGCTGACTGCCCTTTTAGAAATATCCGGGATAGACGATTATTTTGTACTGCTACAAGAAGCGAAAGACGGGGAAGAAAATGTTATTGGAAATTTCAAGGAACAAATAATTCTAAAAGGATAAAGTAAAAACAGAATGAGTGAACGGATCTATAAACATTCTTTAACGCCGGGATTGGTAGAAGCATTAACGAAATTCGGCGAAGTGGTGGCGTTAAGGCATGAAAATAAGGTTCACCTTTTAAGAGATTTACGTTCTAAAGAAGAAGATAATTTTTCTCTTCGAACAAACGCTCAAAAATTGAGGTATTTCGGACTTATCGCACATTACAAAAACGCTCTGGGATTTTATGAGAAGGGATATTGGCTACTTACAAAAAACGGCGCGAAGTTTTTGAAAAATAAACTTCCAATACACAGGACCGTTTCAACGCTTAACAATGAAGTTATCGCCCGGGATATCGCGCAGGTGTTTATATCTGATGTGTGGGAAGAATACCGCCTGCATAAAGAGAAGTTTCAGGGGTTGTGGTTAGGGGAGTCCACCACCGAAGCAATGGCGGGAGAACAAAAGAATTTTAATTTTGCGGGGGTGGTATGACGATAATTATTGAAATAGACAAAAGGTATTGCGGGATAGGTATTGATAATTTTGAAAATGTAAAGGGTATCAGGTTGGGCTATCTTGCAATTCATTTAATATTTGCAGATTTCGATTCGATTTTGAAGGGGTTAACGAGACATGAAAAGAGAATTTTATAATTAACAATGAGTTTAAATTTATAAAAAGGGAGGGATTGCATGAAACAGGAAATGAAGTGGATAAAGATTGAGGAAATTATTTTAGGTCATAACATCCGGGGCGTGGTGAAAGAGGCGGACGTGCAGGATATCCTTCCATCGATACAAAAAGAGGGCGTATTGCAGCCGGTACTGGTAACGATGCGAAAAGGAAAGTATTTACTGTGTTTTGGGTTTAGAAGATTTAAAGCCGCGCAGCTGGCAAAGCGGGGCATCATTCCGGCAACAATTAAAGAATTAACGGACGAGGATATCTACGAGCTGCAGATGATTGAGAATTTGCAACGTAAGGACCTTGACCCGATACAGGAAGCGGAAAGTTATAAAGAATTAAGCAAACGTTGTCAATTAAAGGATCTGGTCGTAAAGACCGGCCGGAGCGAGAAACATATCAAGAGATATCTGCAGCTACTTACCTTACCAATGGAAGTGATCACAAAGATTAAATCGGGGGAATTATCTGCCGGGCATGGGTTCGCAATAGCGCAGCTCGGCAGTAAACAGGGGCGGCTAAATTTACTTAAAGAAATAATCCGGGACAGAATGAGCATAAGACAGGCGGAACGGGAGATATCGGGCAGGGATTATACGGAACGGCTGGAGAATGCGCCGTTTGACAAGACGGAATGCGCCGGCTGTCAGTGGAACGGGAACGCTCAAAAAGCGTTATTCTTAGAAACCGTAAACTTGACCGGCGAGTGCAGAAATAAAAAGTGTTACCGGAGCAAACTCGACAAATGGATTAAGACAAAAGCCGAAGATTTTAAGAAAAAGGGATTCAAGGTTAAAGTGGTCGGAGAAAATTTTTGGCAATTCAGTCCCGGACGTACAGACGAGGAAATGAGGGATTATTCCCAGCAAAAACTCGGAAAATCTTTTAAGGAATTATGTCTGAAGCCCTGCGAAAAAATGTCGGTTTTTATCGTATCAGACGGGGATATCAGATATGTCTGTAACAATAATAGTTGCTTGCGCAAATTAACCAGGGTGAAGAGTTCTTCACCTGGAGGCGGCGACTCGGATGCTCGGGCAGAAAACAGGATAGCCAATAGGGTAAATATTACTATCCGGAATTTTATGATGAGACGGCTTGAGAAAGAAGTTTTAAGGAATGAAGAGCTCCGAAATATTCTTATCCTGGAGAGTTTAATAAAACACGATCAGTCGGGAGAACTCGGGGAATTTATTAAAAAAAGCGAGGTCAAGGTTAACAAGAGAGACAGGGAGTATATTGAGGAGCTGGGGATTACAAACGGTATCATCAAACAATTAGTTCAGATGTCCCCGAAATATATAAAAGAGTCTATCCGGGAATTCTCTAAACGTTTTCTGGTCCAATATTCAACAGGTGAGCTCATAACCGTTGGCGAAAAGGCAAAAATGAAAGCGGATGAATTCCGGGTTGATGAGGCGTATCTAATGAAGATGACAAAAGCGGAGCTCGGGAAACTGGCGAAAGAACTTGACATTTCGAAGAAAGAATTGCCCAATCCCAACGGCAAAAAGAAGGACCTTGTTAAGTGGTTGTTGGCGCGGCCCGAGACGAAGAAGAAAGCGCCGAAAGAGATTGTGAAAAATCGTTTAACTGAGGATGAGGATTAGGTGAAAATACAGTTGAGGATAGAAGTGCCGCTTTGTAATTACCCGCCGAAGGGATATGGCGCAGCTTATGAGGATTGGAAAAAAAGAAGAAGGGTATGTTATCCCTTCCCGCTTAATTGGATTGTCGCTATTACATTGAAATTTTGGCATCGAGTTAGACATACAAAATATATGGTATGGGATCGCCCGCCAGATGATAGATTATTTAATGCTTTAAGGCAGGCGAGGTCTAAACTGGCTAATGCCGATGCTCATATTAAGAATATTCAGGTTTGTAATGATCCGATTTGGGACAATAAAAAGGAAGCGCGGGAAGAAATAAAAGAGGTTCTGGAAATTTTAAAGGATTTTTAAAACATGGCTAATCCACAAAAAGAAAACGGGCACATCGGAATAGCGAACGAGATAGTGGAGCATTTTGCTACCTTGAAATTATCCGGGACCGACTGGCAGGTATTATGGGTTATTTTAAGGAAGACCTGGGGCTGGCATAAGAAGTCAGACAAGATTTCTATGGGCCAAATCGCTGAAATGACGGGGTTAGATAGGCGCCATGTATGCCGGGCGTTAAAGAGGTTGACACTCAGGAAGGTTGTCGCCAAAAATGGCGACACCTTGCCCACAAGTTATAGTTTTAATAAGGATTATGAAAAGTGGCATACAGAAACCCTACCTGTCGCCAAATTTGATGACAGCAAGAAAGAGGATAAGGTGTCGCCAAAAATGGTGACACCTGTCGCCAAAAATGGTGACACTTTTGTCGCCAAAAATGGTGACACTTCTGTCGCCAAAAATGGCGCTCACAATATATATAAAGATAATAAAGATACTTTAACAAAAGATAGTAAAACTCTTTTTCCTGGCGAATCTCAAAAAACTAAAAAAGAAAAAATCCAAAAAATTCAGGAATTAACGCCTATTCAGAAAGTCGTTGAATATTACAGGATCTTAATTAAATCAGACGAGGACGAAAAGGTGTGGAATAAAAAGAACTTTGGCAGGTGTAGTAATACGGCGACAAAGCTGTTGAAACTGGCAAAAAACGATGTTGAATTGGTTAAACGCGGAATGAGGGATGTATATAACGGTTTAACCGGCGCTGACTTGACTTGCACTATTGAAACGATATATCGAAGTAAAACAGGAGTTCGGCATTTTGAGAAATTTTTGAAACGTAATCCGCCCAAGAAAAAAGTCGAAAATAAATCGAAAGAGCCAAAAAAGCCGGTCAAGTTTGCTGCAGATATGACAGACAAACAGAGGGAAAAACAGTTGGAAGAAACGAAAAAGAAGTTTAAAGAAATGGGCCTTAATATGGCAATATTTTCTAAAAAAAAAGAAGGCAGAAGGTTTTGTGAAGGACCGATAAAAATAGGAGAAATAATCCAATGCGCAAATTAGATGCGGTTGAAAAGTTTATGATTTGTTGGATGGTTTGTTTATTGCTGGTATTTTTAACTACATTCGCGGGTCAAAAGGTTCAGGAATATAGATATGGTTACAAATGCGGATATCGGGTCGCAAAAGAGAATTTTACAAGCGAGCGGTTCGATACGCTTGATATGGGTGGGTTTGATGAGTGGTTTGATAGTGGTTATTGGATAACATCTTCGTTTTGGTATGAGCAGGGTTATGAGGAAGGTTTTAAGAAATCGGCGCGGGATTATTGGTGGTACTAATTATGAAACTTTTATTATTGGGATTTATTGCGGGGATATTATGCGAGTGGTTTGCTGTAGCAAGCGACCGCAGGGCTCTCAAAAATAAAAGAGAGAAGCGGGCAGAAGCTTTATTGGTAAGGATTGAAGATATGCGCAAGGTGGTGGTTCCCTTTATCCGCGCTAACAGAGAAGCACAAAGGTTGATAATTATGCTTTTTATGGTCCGGCAAAAAATTAAGGAATTATTGAATGAGTGAGGAATTGGTTTTAACGATTAACAGAATTTGTCATCCCGAATTGGATAAGTATGAACGGAACGTCTGGGCGGAGCAAGACAAGGCGCTGGATGACTGGAAATGGATTATAAGATTGGCAATAGGAAAGAATTACGGCAAGACGGGGAAATTTTCATCGATGCTGGTTGAGTATTATTTTAATGATCCGTTTCCCCGAGACAGAGTAAATTTTGAGCCGCTATATATTAAAAACGGATTGGAATTGTGGGGTATGGTCCCGCCGGTTGTAGAGGTTGAATGGAAAATTGTAAATGGGGCAGTGGAAAAGAAAACGGTTATAACGTTGAGACGATGAAAATTCCTAACGAGTGTATTGAAGAATATCAGGCGCTGGTTTTGAAGAAGCGGGGAGAACGTATTTCCCGCCGGCAGGCGTATGAGCAGGCGAGCAGTTTGTTGACTTTAGTTGAAACGGTTTTTAAACCAAAACGGGAGAAGGTTAATGGCACATCAAATAATTAAGCAACCTAATGGGCTTTATGCCTTATGGTCATCTGTCGTGGATGATTTTATTTTAATAGATGCTTCTCCTAGGGACATTATAATGCACGAAATTAACGAGCAATCGAAAAATATAATTGCACATATAAAAGAGGTTGTTGGACAATTAGATAAGAATGAAAAACCATATTTTCAGTTTACGCTTTCCTTTGAAGATGCGGTAGAAACTATAAAAAAAAGACATGGCAATAATACGGAAAGCTTGAGAATGCTTGGGTTAACTAAAGGTATATGCACGATAAAAAAAGATGTATAATAAAACGATGAGGAGAAAATGGTACGAAAAATAATTGTATATAATTTCTGGGAAAGGTTGTTTTTAAAAGTTCGGGCATGGTATGCCAAGAGAAAATTTAAGGAAGCCCAAAAGGGGTTGGAAAGATTAAGGAAAGTTTTTGAAGAAACGTCTTATACTGCGGAAGAATGGGCGGAAGGTTTTAAGAAACTAGGGAAACTTGGGGCCGATTTAAAATGAGAATCAATACGATGAAACTAAGCATAGAGGAGAGGCAAAAAGCAAGAATTGAAGCAAAGAAGACCTGTAAATATGACTGTTTGCTTTTAGGTATTGCTTTCCTAAAGTTTAAAGTTGAGTTTTGGAGAGCCGTGCCTGTTATACACAATTTCATTGACTTCAATAAATTAAATCAGAAATTGAAAGATTTGGAAGAGATACGAGATAATCCAGAAAAATTATTTTTCCCAGAAGAGAATCTATGAATATTAAAGAAGAATTAAAGGATTTTTGTAAGTATGCACTGCCGTGGGTATTGTTAGTGGGGTTGATTATTAGTTTTAGTAGCCAGATTTTTAAATAGAAATAATAAAACGATGAGGAGGCATTGATAAATATGACATTAAGAATAAAAATAGAGGCAAATAAAAAGAAAATTATAAGAGCCATAAAATCATCATTTATCGAATGGAGTGGCATCAAGGAAGATTATAAAGTGGCAGTATATACTTCCAATTTTAAAAGAGTTGATTACGGCGGGATAGGAAATAATATCTATGAAGGCATTTACAAGGATGTAGTTTTAAATCTCGAGAAGATATTGGAAGAAAAAAAGAAAACAAAAAAATGAATTATATTTTATACGCGCGAAAATCTACTGACACGGAAGACAAGCAGGTGTTGTCGCTTGAATCGCAAATTCAGGAGTTGGAATTATTGGCGAAGAAAGCGGGGATTAAAATTATTGAAATTATTACGGAAAGCAAATCTGCTAAAGAGCCGGGACGTCCGGAGTTTAACAGGATGATGGATATGATTGAAGCGAAGAAGGCGGATGCTATTATCACCTGGAAACTTGACCGGTTGGCGCGTAATCCTGTTGATGGTGGGCGGGTATCGTGGCTATTACAGAACGGGGTTATAAAACAGATTCAGACGAATTCGCATTTATATCTTCCGAAGGATAATGTGTTGTTGATGTCGGTTGAATTCGGGCTTAGCAATCAATACATCCGGGATCTTAGTGAGAATGTTTCGCGCGGGATGTTGACGAAAATTAAATCGGGATGGTTCATTGGCAAGGCACCGTTTGGATATTTAAACAATCCTATCAAGAATGCTGCTGTTCCGATTATTGAGGACCCTGAGAGGTTTAAGATGGTCCGAAAGATTTGGGATTTAATGTTATCAGGGGTTTACACAGCGCCGCAGGTGATGGAGAAGTTTAATGCACAGTATGGTATTAGGACGCTAAAGCGCGGGAAAGAGGGCGGAAAGTTATTAACCCGGAGTAAGATTTATTGGATTCTCAATAATCCATTTTATTACGGGGCGATTTTATATAAGGGTGAGATATTTCAGGGTAAGCACAAGCCAATGGTTAGCGTTGATGAATTTGAGGGGGTGCAGAAGATTTTGGGGAGTGAGGGCAGGCCACGGGCGCAGGTGAGAAAATTTGCTTATACGGGGATGGTTCGGTGTGGCGAGTGCGGCGGGATGATTACCGCAGAGAAGAAGGCTAAGCCGGCGAAAAGTGGGGGAGTACTTGAATACACTTATTATCATTGCACTAAAAGAAAAGTAGGGATTAAATGCGGACAGGCGGGGATTAGAGAAAAAGAGTTGGAAAAGCAGATATCGAAGAAGTTGGCGGATATTACGATTGATGAGGACTTTAAAAACTTTACAATTAAATGGCTGAGGATATTGCATGCTGATGAGGTAAAGGATAGGAGCGTTATACATAAACAATTACAAAAAGAGTATAACGGGGTACAGGGTAAACTCGACGGGCTGTTGGATATGAGAATGCAGAAGCTGATTAGTAACGAGGAATATCTTGCGGCGAAAAGCGAACCGATAAAAGAGAAGGTGAGAGTAGGAGAGAGGTTACAAGATTCGGATCATCGGGCGGACAGCTGGATAGATGTTGCAGAGAGAACGTTTAACTTTGCTGCTTATGCGAAGGAGAGATTTAGGATAGGAACGTTGGAAGAGAAGAAAATCATTTTCACTGCGTTAGGTTCGAACTTTATTTTAAAGGACAAAAAGCTGGATGCGAAGATACGATTACCATTTATCAAAGTTAAAGAATGTCTAAGTAGGGTAGAGGCGGAGGCGGGTCGGTTAGAACTTTTACAAAGCGGTGTGCAGAGTGGGGAAGGAGTCCCTGTTTTATCTCAAAATTCAAGTTGGTGGTCTGTCTTAGACCATATCCGAACTTTCTTCCAATCTTTTCAATCACCAATCATTATACCAAATTTAAATTTTAATCATAAATAACAATGGCTATGAGACTAATTTTAAGGCTTTTATTGAAGTGTACGAAGCTCGCGATTGCGAATAAAATATTACAACATCAGATACACGAATTATTAAAAGAATTAAGAAGGATTGAGAAGGACAACTGATGGCGGACTGGAAGACGAAGGTTAGTGAGAATAAAAGTATTGTAGATTTTTGGTATGCGAAAATTACGGAAGCAGGACATGGTAATTTAACCGTTTGTGTAAATAAAGATAATGGAACAATTGATATACGCCCTGAACTGTCTATACGAAATATGGAAGAGCAGCGCGTTTACAAACAAATATAATCCCACTGCCGATGTTTCTCGGAGAGGGGTATCGAGGGAGATACTCTTATGGCCGAGAAATATTCCAAGAAATCTATATCCCCAAACGGTATAGACGAAAAGTTAAAAGTTGCGTTAAACCTCAACGAGGATTTATCCTCTCTGTATCACTATAAAATTCCAAGTATTCCCCGTGATGAATTCCTTTCTGCAGGGCTGGTGGGGATAGCCCGCGCTAATAAAAAATTTAAAGTTGGAAACTGGGGTGGGTATGTCAAGATTTCAATTCAGAACGAAATGCTGGGGTATTGTCGCCAGTATCGCAGGTATGAGCGAGTTAGACAGGAAACAACAAATGTTGGGAAAACTATTCGGGGAAAATTTAAGAAAGAGTTTATTAAAGACAAACGTGATGGAGTTAATATTTGGGTTGTTCCACTTGTGGAAATAAAAAGAGGAACGTGTATTCCCCTGTCTAAATTCGCAAAGAAAATCATTATATAGGTTGGGTGATATATGTTGAGTATGAACGTGAAGATGGATATATCGGCAGCCAGTAAGATGTTGAATATTATGGCAGAGAAGCAATTGCCGTTTGCGTTTGCTTACGCCCTTACTCTCACTGCGAATGATGCGCGAGAGGAGATTGTCAGGCAGTTGCCACAGAAGTTCACGCTACGAAGTGGCTGGTGGAAGCCATACAGTTATATGGGGTTTAATGTTCGCCCTGCTAAGAAGCGGTGGTTAGTAGCAGAGATATATACACGTGCGGATTTTATGCAGCTGCAAGAGGAAGGCGGAGTTAAACATCCCTCCGGGAAAATGATTGCTATTCCTACTTCTAATGTCCGGACTTCTCTAACGCAAAAGATTACAAAGGCTAGGAGGCCGGCTGTGTTATTACGCAGAACTACGCGTCCTGGGTTTATTCTTCCCACTAAATCAGGGCCTGTGTTATTCCGACGTGTAACAAAACATCAAGTAAAGGCATTGTATGTTCTCACGCGGCAGGCAACGATAAGGCCGCGGCTTAGTATGCAGGAAACAGCATCACAAATTTTACAACAGAGATTATATATAAACTTTGACAGAGCATTTACCGAAGCTATTAGAACTGCAAGGTAATAAAAATATTTCACGGGTCCTTCCCAGGCAAGAGACTGAGGGTGACTCGCAAGGTGCAGTTATTTTTTAGACGCTGGGTTTCTTAGGGGTTTCGTTTCGTTTAAAGGTACGGAAACGGACATGAAAAAATTAACACTATTAAGGCATATCGGTTTTTAAAATTCAATAAGAATGGGAAATAACAGATTAAAAAATATTTAGAGCGACCGGTTCCCTGCTACTAACAGGGAACAACCCAACTGGTATTGGCAGTTAGGCTACGGACAGTCGCTCCACGTCTGTGATGCAGACTGTCCATTATAGCCAAACTTATATCAGGAGGGCAAAATGAGAAAGGTTATATGGAGAAGCGAGAAAAGGAGATTAGCAGTGTTAAAGGTTATTGAAGACAATCCGAGAAAGGCTTCGGAGAAACAAAAAGGTGATCTGCGCGAAAGTATTACAAGATTTAATCTGGCCGACCCGCTGATTATAAATACGGACAATGTAGTAATAGGCGGAAACATGAGGTATCAACAGTTGGTAGAAAAATTCGGGTTAGAGCACGTTATTGATGTGCGTGTTCCGGATAGAAAGTTAAACGAAAAACAAGTCAGAGAACTAAACCTTCGGTTAAATAAGAATACCGGCGAATGGGATTTTGACGTTTTGAAAAAGACCGACTGGAATCTCTTAAAATATGTGGGATTTGAAAGCGAAGAATTAGAGGCGGCGTTTGGGTTGGAATTAAATGAAGATGATTTTGATGCATTAAAAGAAGCTGAAAAGATTATTGAACCGACATCAGCATACGGAGACGTGTATCAACTCGGAGCGCATCGCATCATGTGCGGAGACGCGAGGAAGGAAGAAGATTTTATAAAATTGATGAGTCAGCAAATCGCAAGTGTAATATTTACCGATCCGCCATATAACGTAGATTACCTTTCTGCCGGTGGCAATAGTTATGCCGAGGGAAAGTTTAAACACAAGAAAGTATTTGACGATAATTTATCTGATAAGGATTGCGTTGAGTTCTATTCCAAAGTATTGAAAAACCTATATAAATTCACAGCGAACAATGCCTGTATTTACTGGTGGTTTGCGAACGTTAATTACAGACTTAGTTCTCAAGCGTTTCTAAATGCGGAATGGCGCCTGTCGCAGACATTGGTATGGATTAAAAACGGTATGACGTTACGCCGTTCGGATTATCAGGGTTGTTATGAGCCTTGTCTATACGGATGGAAAAAAGGGAAAAAACATTATTGTCATCCCCAAATACGAAATTTAAAAGATGTTATGAGTCTTGACTTTGATGATTTTACGCTGTTGATGGATTTCTGGTATGAGCATAGAGATAACGCGGTTAATTATCTGCACCCCACCCAGAAACCAGTCCGACTATCCGAACGTGCAATTAAAAAGAGCAGCAAGAAAGGCGATATTGTTTTGGATGTATTCGGCGGCTCGGGATCCACGCTTATCGGGTGTGAACAATTAAATCGGCGCTGTTTTATGATGGAGCTGGACCCGGTGTATGTTGATGTGATTGTTAAACGATGGGAAGAATTTACCGGTAAAAAAGGGAAATTATTGAATGGCAAACACGGTAAAACTGGATAGTGTATGTCCGTCGGTGTACGGTATATCCGTCAGGAGATATCAGCAGCTGGCGAAGGAAGGACTGGTCCCTTCGCCAGCTGACGGGCTTATTGATTTTGTTGCATCAACCAAAGCATTGATTACTTATTATCAAAAATTATTACAAGGGCAGGGCTCGATTACTTTAACCGATGAGCGTGCCCGGTTAACAAAAGTTCAGGCGGATATCGCCATATTGGAATACGAAAAAACAACGGGCCAACTTTTAGAAAAAGACGAAGTTATATCTGCGTGGAAAGCGATGATAATGGCGTGTCGAAGCCGGTTATTATCTATTCCCACTAAAGCCGCGCCCTTAATTGAGGGACTCAATAAACGCGAATCTCAACACGTGCTCGAAAAAATGGTATGGGAAGCGCTTAATGAGTTATCTAATTCTTCCAAATTATCACCCAAAAAACGAAAGAAAAAATTTCTAAAGAAAGTTAACCTCAAACGAAAAAATGTTACTCCTAAATCCAAGAAAAAAACATCCCGCAAAGTGGGGCAGAAGCGTAAACCAAACAATTGAAGCTGCGATGCTCGGTTGGAAAGCGCCGACCCGGTTAACGGCATCCGAATGGGCAGACCAGAAACGTATGCTTTCCCCCGAGGCATCAGCTGAACCCGGCAAGTGGAACACTTCCCGCGCTGAATATCAGCGTGGAATGATGGACGCTTTCACCGACCCGAGAGTGGAAACAATCGTGATTATGGGGTGTTCCCAATTCGGAAAAACAGAAATCCTTAATAATATTGTCGGATATCATATCGACCAAGAACCCTGCCCGATATTGTTGGTTATGCCAACCCTGGAGCTGGGCAAGGCATGGAGCAAAGATAGATTCTCTCCCATGCTTCGCGACACTCCTTGTCTTCAAGGAAAAGTCAAAGAAGTGCGCAGTAAGAATAGCAACAATACAATTATGCACAAAGTTTTTCCCGGCGGGCATATAACAATAGCCGGCGCCAACTCTGCAGCATCCCTCGCAGCACGGCCAATAAGAATTGTGCTGTGCGATGAAATAGACAGATACCCAGGATCCGCAGGGACAGAAGGCGACCCGGTTAATTTAGCCTTCAAACGCGCAACAACATTTTGGAATCGAAAACTTATTGTAACATCCACTCCGACCATCCGCGGGCTTTCCAGGATAGAAAAATTTTATGACGGGAGCGATAAACGAATGTATTATGTACCTTGCCCCCATTGCGGCGAATTTCAGCTCCTGCGCTGGAAAAATATAAAATTTGAAAGAGATAAAGATGGTAATGTTACCCTTGCTGTTCTTGTGTGTGAATACTGCCAAAAACATATTACCGATGCCGACAAACCCTTAATGTTACGTAAGGGTCAGTGGCGTGCTGAAGCGCCATTTACTAAAACAGCCGGCTTTCATATCAATGAATTATATTCCCCGTGGGTTACATTCGAGCAGACAGTCCAATCCTTTCTAGAAGCGAAAAAAGACCCACTAACACTTCGTGTTTGGGTAAATACGGCGCTGGGCGAGACATACGAAGAAGATTATGACGAAGGTATTAGCCATGGCCTACTATATGGCAGGCGCGAAGCATACCCCACAATCACCGAAGACGGAAAACAAAAAACAATATTACCCGATGGCGTAATCGTTCTCACTGCCGGAGTAGACGTGCAGGACGACAGATTAGAAATTGAGGTTGTGGGCTGGGGCATAGGAGAAGAATCTTGGAATATAGATTATAGAATTTTACGGGGAAACCTTGCCAAACAGGAAGTATGGCAGCAATTGGACGACGTACTGCTTGGAACATATCAAAACAAGGATGGTATTCGCCTTCATATTAGCTCTACCTGCATAGATACGGCAGGACATTTCACCAAAGAAGCATATAGTTTTGTAAAACCGCGCCAGACGCGCCGGGTATTTGCTGTAAAAGGCGCAAACGAACACGGCAAGCCCGTTGTAGGCAGGCCATCATTAAACAATCTATTGCGCGTCAAGTTATTCCCAATCGGAACAGATACAACCAAAGAAGTGATTTTTACCCGTCTTAAAATTCAGGAGTTTGGTCCCGGATATATGCACTTTCCGCTTGAGCGCGATGAAGAATACTTTTCTCAATTAACATCCGAAAAACCCCACCCTAAATTTATTAGAGGTCGACAAGTACGTGTCTGGGTGAAAAAAAGAGCCAGAAACGAAGCATTAGACTGCCGAGTTTATGCGCTTGGAGCATTATATATATTGAACCCTAATCTTGAACTGATTGCGGAACGAATGGCAAAGCGAGCAGAACAAACAGAAAAGAAAGATGAAGAAGTAGAGCAGAAAACAGAAAAGAAAAAACCCCCCCGCAGACCCGGCGGGTTTGTAAGAAATTGGTGATATGAACGAACCTAAAGAAATTGTCGCAGGCGATACAATTACGTGGGACAAATCAATATCCGATTATAAAGCATCCGGCGGATGGACTCTTACTTATTATTTCTGGAACACAACAAAAGATTTTTCAGTTGTAGCGGCCGCGGATGGCGACGGATATACAGTATCTATCTCTGCGACGATATCCGCCGCGTATACTCCGGGAAAATACAATTGGAAATCAATTGTTTCCAAAGGGACCGGGGAAACGCTGGAACGCTATACCTTTGAAGAAGGCACGATAACCGTTCTACATAATCCTGCCGTAACATACGGCAAAGGAATAGACACTCGCAGCGAAACAAAAAAAGCGTTAGACAGTATTGATGCTGTCCTTGCCGGAACAGCCACCAAAGAACAGGCATCGTATACCATTGCCGGCAGGAGCATAACCCTTCGCACTGTTGAAGAACTAACAAAATTACGCGCACATTTTGCTCGCCTTTACGCAAAAGAATTAAGAGCAAGAAAAATCGAGCAAGGGCTGGGCGGTAAACGCAACTTAATCAGATTCTCATGAAACGAAAAATAGGATTATTTGAAAGAATCGCTAAACGCGCTGGATACGTGAAACAACGTCAAGGCGGCCGCGGTTATAATGCGGCGCAATATGGCAGACTATATGCCGACTGGATACTCGGTGGGGTTAAAGATAGAGAAGAAAACGAAAATATAAAAAAAGATTTAGAAACACTTCGCCAACGCTCTATAGATTTATTCCATAATAATGACTGGGTAAAAAAATTCATAAAAATTTGCGACCGCAATATCATCGGAAACGAGGGCTTAACTCTACAGCCCCAATCTAAGGACATAAACGGAAAACTTGATACCGCCGCAAACAAAAAAATAGCAGACGCATTTTGGAATTGGTCTCGCCGTCCGAAAAACGCGTCTGTCACCGGCCAACAAACATTTTTAGATATCCAGCATCTTGCAATAAAAACAGCCGCAAGAGAAGGTGAAGCGCTTGTCAGAAAAGTATTCGGCTTCGACAATCCATTTAATTTCGCATTACAGTTAATTCCCCCGTCACTTCTTCCTATCGGACTTAATCGCGAAGAAACCCCCAACGGCCATAAAATTATTATGGGAATAGAATATGACCAATGGGACAGGCCCGTTAAATATTTTATCAAACAGAAATTGGGGACTCCGGGGGCAACTGTCATTGACGGAAATTATTATATGGCTTTGTCTGCCAATGAGGTTGTACATCTATTCATTCAGGAACATATCAATCAGGCGCGGGGCGTTCCTTGGCTTCACACGGCTATGCATCGGCTACACATGTTGGATGGATACGAAGACGCCGAACTTGTTGCATCACGTAATGCGGCGGCTCAGATGGGATTATTGACAAGTGAAACAGGAGACGAATATGAAGGCGACGATACGGATGATCAGGGCAATGTAATAATTGAGGCAGAACCTGGGACAATGCGCGAATTGCCCCCTGGAATGAAATTGGATATGTACAAACCCGAACATCCTACTGCCCAATTTCCGACCTTCGTAAAAATGTTAATGCTGGCGATATCCGCCGGCGGAGATGTGGCATATTCTACATTAACCGGCGACTTGGAAAAAGTAAATTATAGTTCTATCCGCGCGGGACTTCTCGAGGAACGGGACGCATGGCGCGTTCTTCAAACATGGTTTGCAACTCATTTCTGCGAGCCGATTTTTGAATCATGGCTGAAAATGGCGCTGTTAACACGCCAGGTAGACTTACCGGCAGCTAAGTTCGACAAATTTAGCGACGCATATTGGCAGGGTAGGGGTTGGGATTGGGTTGATCCTCTTAAAGATATTGCCGCCATTACCGAAGCTATAAAGACGGGACTTACGTCCTGGACAAAAGAAGCCGCAAAACGCGGAATGGATACCGAAGAACTCTTTGCGGAAATCAAGGCGGACAAAGACCTTGCCGCAAAATACGGGCTCGTGTTCGATTTTGAAGGTAAGTCGCCACTGCTCGAAAAAGTAATAAATTTAGAAAAAGATGAGGAAGAATAACAAGTTGGAGCATTATATATATTGGAGACACGAAAATGCCATTTAAGAAATTAAGCATTAAGGAAATTTTAAAACAATCTGACGATAAGCCGCAGGAACGTTCCTTAACATTCCAAGTCAGTAAAGAAAAAATCGATGAAGATAACCGGACTGTTGAATTGTCTTTTTCTTCCGAGACTCCGGGTCGGACATGGTTTGGATGGGAAATATTAGACCATAAATCTTCCTCTGTTCGTCTTGGACGATTAAATGACGGCGCCCCTGTCGGCTGGCTTCATTTTTCAGGAGATGTTCGCGGTGTTGTACAAAAAGCTTGGATAGACGCTGCTCGAGGTAGAGCAGTTGTGCGCTTTGGGAAAAGCGCAGCAGCTGAAGAGCTTTTTCAGGATGTAAAGGATGGAATAAAGCGAAATATCTCCGTTGTTTTTCAGCGCTACAAAATGGTGTTGGAAAAAGAAGAAGAGGGAGAAGAACCCGTTTATCGTACTGTTGACTGGGAACCATTGGCTGTTGATTTTGTTCCCATAGCGGAAGACGCAACGGTAGGCGTGGGAAGAAACAAACAGGTAAAAGAGAATAACGAAAAAGAAAATAAGGAGAACCGAACAATGGAAAAATGTCAAATATGCGGAAAAGAATTAGTTAACGGGGTATGCCCTGATGGATGCGCCGCAAAAGCAAAAGACGCACTGGCTTCCAAAAGCGTTGCAACCGTAACAATCAACGAAAAAGAAGTGTCGGAAAAAGCGAGAAAAGCCGAGCAGACCAGAGTATCAGAAATAATGACTATCGGCAAACAGCATAACTGCGCACTGTTGGCAGAAAAAGCAATCGCCGAAGGAGCAACAAGAGAAGCCTTTCAGGAAACAGTATTAAAAGAAGTTTACAAAGCAAAACCAATCAACACCACTGCAGATAAAGAAGAAGGTATCCCTGAAAAGGATGCAAGAGCATTTTCAATTTCCGATGCAATAAAATCCATTCTTGCCGGAACATGGGAAAAAGGAGGCAGGGAAAAGGAAATGTCCGACCAGGTTGCCAAATTAGTCGGAAGGGAACCCGGTTCGTTCTTCATTCCTTATTCCGTCATGCTCCACAAGAGAGACATCTTTGATTCTTCCGGCAATGCAGGAGCCGGTTCAATCGCCACGAATTTACTCGTGGGCTCTTTCATAGAAGCATTACGCAAACGGACAATGGTAATGCAGATGGGAGCAACTGTCCTGCCGGGTTTAGTCGGCGATGTGGCTATCCCCAAACAAACCGCTTCAGTAACCGTCCAATGGAAAGCTGAAAGCGTTGCCGCAGATAGAAGCAGACCTAAAATTGAACAGCTGGCAATGACACCCAAGACAATCACCGGCTATAGCGACATCTCCAGAAAACTCTTAAAACAGTCATCCATGGCTGTTGAACCGTTTGTTCAGAACGATCTTATCCGCGCTATAAGGGCGGCTATTGACCTTGCCGCATTAAATGGCGCTGGTTCTTCAACAGAACCGGAAGGAATTCTGAAAACATCAGGTATCGGAGCTGTTGTATCAAGCGGAACACTCACTTGGCAGCACTGCGTTGACCTGTGGACTGCCGTTGCGGACGAAGACGCCGATTTCGGCGCGCTTGGTTATCTTACCAATGCCTTTGTCATCGGCAAATTGATGACGACAGACAAAGCGACCAATGCCGCAAAATTCATCGTTGAAAATCTGCCGGACATAAACGGTATGACCGCTCTTGGCGGACAGAGATGCGGCGTGTCAAATCAGGTCCCGAAAACAATTGACACGAATCACACAGCTCTTATCTACGGCAACTGGGCTGACCTGATAATCGGTATGTGGGGTGGCTTGGATGTGCTGGTTGACCCATATTCTCAATCAAGCACGGGCGCGGTAAGAATCGTTGTCCATCAGGATATCGATACTCTTATTAGACATGCCGAATCCTTCTCAGCCTCGCAAGACATAGCCACTGTCTAAAAAATAAATAAGTAGAGAAGGTTAGGGGGCGGGACATAAAAACCCCGCCCACCTAACCCATAAAATCGGGAGGGCTATTATGAAGCGCGTTAAGATACTGAAAGATACATTTATAAAAGGCAGTTTTGCGGCCAAAGGCAAGGATTACGATGTTGATGACAGGACCGCCATGTATCTTATATCTTCAAATAAGGCGCTGGAAATCAACCCTACCACGGGAAAGCAAAAAAAAGAGGACTTATCCGGACCACTCGAAAGTATCCCAAAACAAAAAAAAGAAGAGCAATCCGCCAAAGAAGTAGTGGCGGAAAAAATTTCATCTCCCGTTGGTGAACCACAAAAAGAAATTACTTCACCCCCAGCATCTTCCGAAGAAAAAAATACAGACAAAAAAGAAGAAACACCGGGAGAGCAAGAGACAAACAAAGGCGAGAATAAAACAGAAACCCCGCCCGATTCGCAGTCCTTGGCTTCGGCGAAGGGCGAGCAGGCGGGAGGTAAGAAAACTAAAAAAAAGAAACGAGGGAGGAATAAGAAATGAACCCTATCACTCAATATTCTATTGTTGATTTAGTAAGTATCAGGACGGGAAGTGCGTCTATTTCTCTTGCCGGTGTGGATGTGAAAGATTATGACGGCAAAGCAAAAATAGTTGTTATAACCCAAGGAGGCGCGTCAGTTGTAGCAACGCTTCAACATAACGATGTTCAGGCGTATGACGATTCCGGCTGGGCGGCCGCTCAAGATGCGGATGGTAATAGTATTGCCGTAACACCGGGAACAGCTACCGCGACAACCACAGTTTGGGAAGTGGATATTAGTTCACTTAAAAAATATATCAGAGTGGTTTTAACGAATGCATCAACGGTTTACGCCGGAGTAATCGCATTCAAAAAATACAGATAAAGAAAGCAGTAATTACTAATGGTCCCCGAGGAGTTGGGGAATAATCGGAGGAAAAGCTATGGAATTTATAAGAAAAACGGTAGTGCAAAGTATTTTACCTGCAACGGTAAGGGCAACAGCGTCAACAAAATTTCCGTCTGTGGATTTTGAAACACGGCCTTGGCTCGGCTTGGCAAAGTTTTTTTTAGATGCCGAAGCGCAGGGTTCTTCGGATGAAGTAGATGTGAAACTTCAGGAATCCGACCCCATTGCCGAAGGCGGGAAATATGAAACAGAAACATCTTTGGGCGATACAATTCTGCGTTCCGGGGCGGACACCAATATAAAGTTGGGCGCAAGATTCACCCAAGACGGAGACAGGCAAGTCAAGAAAATCATCCTGCCGTTGAAGCGGACAGGAACAATTGCCGCAGGCAAAATAGTCAAGGTTTCACTTTATACCGAAGACACCGATGCTCCGGATGCCTTATTAGGAACTTCCGAGAACGTGCTTTGCACAGCTATCGGCACTGATTACGAAAACGTGGAATTCACTTTCCTCACGCCGGTTGACTTGGCTGATGTAACAGATTATTTCGTCATATTGGAAGGCGATTATACCGAAAGCGGAAGCAACTGCATATCATGGCAGACAGACACGGTTGCCTCCGGCGGAAATTTTATTCACTTTACGGATGCCTGGCAGTCGGGAACAACCACAAAATCATTCTGGTTTGCAAACTGGGAATATAATTTTACTGATATTGTCGGCGGGGCGTTTACCACAGTGGAGAACGAAGCCGCCACCGAAGATATTGTCCTGAACATAGACAATATGAAGGCATATATCAGGGCTGTTGCAGAAACTAATGCAGGCGCAAACGCAGGCGCAACCTGCCTGATTATGATCGGCGCGCAAAAGTATCCCGAATAAAAAAAACGTAAACGGTAAAGCGTAATTGGTAAATGGTAATTACTCTTTACGGATTACGGATTACGAAATGTTTAAAGACGACACCATTACTGATCTGGATGTATTTATCAATACGAATGAATTTGCCGTTGAAGTTACACTCACTGGCGGAGCAAAAATAAAAGGAATCTTTGATGACGAATTTAGGGCTCTTAATATACAGGACGGCCAAATTGCATCCTCGGGCCCGCAGGTAATATGCAAATCAGCGGATGTTGCAACAGTAGGTTTAAATGCTGTGATTACAATTAACGCAGTAGAATACAAAGTGAAAGAAAGGCAGCCCGACGGAACCGGGCTGACAACGCTTATTTTAAGTAAGGACTAATATGCCAATAAATAAGAAAACGAAAAAGAAGAAATTCCAAATTCCTAAAAAACTTCTTGTAACTAAGACGTGGCATCGTTTTTGTCCTAATTGTGGGGAACCACTATTTATTTCTACCAACTTTCCTATCGGAAAAAATCTTGATATTAGCCCAGAGGAGAAAAAAATAAATGCCGACAAATAAATGGCAGAAGATTATTACTGCGATACTTTCAAAACTGCGGACGATTTCTGTTGCCAATGGATACGAAACAAATGTCGGCAGTAATGTATTCGAGTGGCGAGACAATCCGCTCGAAGAATCCGAAATGCCGGGCATAATCCTGCGCGATACATTCCCGGAAGAAATTATAACTGTCGGCGCACATGAACATACACTTTTAATAGAATTATTTATTTTTACAAAAGGCGCGGATGCTGTAGCGCAGGCGCGAACAATTATTGCGGATATTAACAAGGTAATGGGTAGCGTTGACCGGACATGGGGCGGATTAGCCGAAGATACCGTGCCGGCTCCTGGAGGCGGGATAGGAACGGACCAGGCAAATAAATTTTTCTCGGTTGCGGTAAAACCGTATCACGTATCATATACAACCGAGCCGTTTAATGCGTATAACTAACCCCTAATTTTAGGGGGGTAGTTATATCCCCCCTGTTAGTTTTCTTTTGAAAACTAGGGGGGATGAAAGGACATACAAACTATGAAAGTTAAATGTATTTTAAGCCACGAAAAACCGCTGGGCAGAAAATTTGAGAAGGGGAAAGAATACGAAAGAGACATTTATAACCCGCGCTTTTTTACGCCGGTTGAAATAAAAATAAACATTTCGGCAGACCCCGCAATGTCCGACCCTGAAATAATGTCGGGAAAACGGGGCAAGAGAAAAATAAAAAAGATAATAAAAAGGGGGCGCATTGGCACCCGGGAAAAGGAGTAAAAAATGATTACGAAAAAAGGTTGGCTGCAATCGTTAATGTTATCGTTATTTACAAAAGAGGCAACATACAACGCAGGCGTTACGATGATAGATGCAAACGCCTGCAGCATGAAGGGCTTTGAGTTAACTACAGAGTTCCCTGATGTAGTAACCCACGATAGGGATGAGGTATCTGGTCTTGAGCATGGCTCCGATCAGGAAATTATTGAACAGCGGGTAAATTTAACATACACCGAGCCCAAAGCAAAACCCAACAGTTTAATAGGATTAGCGGCTCTTGTGCTGGGTAAAATAACCACCACTAAAGACGGCGCATTTGATGCCTATTCCCACAAGATTGTCCCGGCGCCAATTGGCGATGCACTGCCGTCTATTTCCATTGAACATCTCAAGGGCGCTATTCAGTATAAGTTTGATGGAATAAAGGGCAACACGCTCAAAATTTCGGGGGAAGCAGGTGGTTTGGTCTCACTTGAAGCGGCTTTAATAGGAGCAGGAAGCAGGGCTATTTCGTCAACAGAATTTGCCGCCGCAATTGCTGAAAGCTGGCTAAAAGTCAATAGTATGAAAATTTGGCTTGAATCCGGAGCAACTATTGAGATAGGCGCCTCTTTAACACAGGGTACGCAGAATATATCGTCCGGAACTCCGTCGGATTTAGGCGTGCGATTTAAGAGTTTTAATTTCAACTGGAACAATAACCTTGAAGAGCAAGTCGGCGCAGGCGGCGCAGGCGTTCTGCAAGATGCAGATTACGGACGGCGTTCTTCCGACTTAACAATCTCGCTGTTATTCGGCAGCCAGGACGACCTTGATTTATATCTAAACCAAACAATTGTAGCGATTGAATTTGACTTGGCGGGCGCAGAGATTGAAGCGGGCGCTAAAAAGTTCGGATTCCATCTGATAATTCCGAAACTGCGGTTGTCTAAGGCTCCACTTCCTCAAGGCGGTCCTGGAGATACCTTGACCTGCGACTTTGAAATGTCTGTATTTAATGACGGGATAAACGATGCGGTGATTATAGAAGGATATAACGCAGTGCCGGAATATCTTGGATAGTGAGCGCTAAAGAAAGAGACGTAAAGATAATACGGTTATCGATTTTCGAATACCGAAAACCGTTAGTAGTATTAACGTTATTTTATTAAACGGAGGTGTTAAATGGTTAAATTAGGTTCTGATATAAAGGTGGGGTTGCTTGTAGGCGACGAAGAAGTTTCTTTTACGTTTCGCGAACCAACGAACGCAGAGTTAAACAAATTCCTAAACGGCAGATATTCAATGAGGCGCGGTAAGAGTATCGACGATAAAAGCGCCGAGTCAAGAGCCGACTTCTTCGACCTTTTACTTATAAAAGTTGAGAATCTCGAAGATAACGACGGCAGTCCTATTGCACCCGAGAATAAGGATAAAATTCCTTCGAATTGGAAGACTACTATCATCCTTGAAGCTTTTGAAACTCAATCGGTATCACTAAAAAACTGAAAAGGGATCTCTCTGTTCTTTTCTCCCAGAGCAAGGTCCCAGACTGTTCGGAGTGTGATGCGTATGATGAGAATAATGCAAAGTTTGTTGAGGAGGAAATATGCCCGAACTGTCCCCATTCTACGCAAATAGAAAATCCTATTATCTTTCATCTATTCCACTATTTAAATCTCATCGAAGCGGGGTGTCCTGTCGGAAGAAACGAATTAACGGACGAGCAATGGATTCTCTTGGGTATGGTGAAAACATTTTGGCAAAAATTGGTAATGGAAGATTCAAAAGAGAAAAATAAAAGCACGATAAAGGAAATAGAATATCATGGCGAAAGTAAGCGGCGAAGTAAAGGTCGTATATTCAGCCGAAGATAAGGCAACTGCCGTTGGCAAGAATGTTCAGGGCGGATTAAAAACGACCGGTAAGGCATCTGATAGCGTTTCAGAGCGAATGAAGAAACAATGGCTGTCTGTTGCCAATGTTATGAAGGTTGCCGTTGTAGCGGCGGCTATAATGATGGCGCGCAAAGTGGTTCAGGCGTTTAAAGAAATGTTTACCTCGTCGTTTCAGGCGGGATTAGAAATAGACAAATTTGCAAAACAGACGGGGCTTGCCGCAGACCAGATTCAAAAATTACAGTATGCGGCAAAACAGGAACATCTTGAAGTCGAATCCCTGTCGAAAATATTCCCCATTCTTACAAAATACATGGCTTATGCCGGCGAAGGGATGCTCACCTATAAGCGTGAATTTGACAAGATGGGAATTTCCGTTCTCGATGCCAAGGGAAAATTAAAAACCACCTACGACGTGTTCATGGAGATGTCCACGTTCATGGCTGGCAATGGCGCAAGCGATACAGAAAAATTGGCTATTGCTATGGCGCTGTTAGGGCGTCGCGGAGCTGAAGCAATGCCATTTATGAAATTAGGCAGGCAGTATTTAGAAGAAATGGGAATTGAAGCTGAAAAGACAGGCGCGATTTTGTCGGGAGATACGGTTATAGGGATGAAATTGGTTGCGGATAAAATTACTTTCATACAAGAAGCGGTAAGGGGATTTGGTCGTAGGATGGTAACGGAAATGTTACCGCTTATAAATGCTATTGTTGGCTGGGTGAAAGCGAATGCTCCCGAACTAGCCGATATCGGAACATCTCTCGGCAGAGGATTATCCGATTTGATAACTTGGTCCGGAGCTCATTTCTTCCCGTTTTTTATCCGCTCTTGGAACTTCTCAAAATTAGCAGTGCAGGGTGTTCTATGGGGAATTCTAAAACTTCAGGAAGCCCAAATAAAGTTAAGGGAAATAACCTCTTTTGGACTTGTTAAAATGCTTCCCGGTTGGCAGGAACAAAAAGATTTTGTTGCTTTTAATTTAGAGCAATTACAAAAACAGATGAATGCCACTCTTGATGCAGATGAAAAATTAACACAATTACAGAAAAGTTTTATTGAATTTAATTCCAATTCTAAAAAATCATTAGACGAGGCAATCGCAAAAATTAAAGAACTGAAGGCTGCTCTGCCTCCCGACGAGGAGAATGTTAGAAACGAGGAGAAATGGCTCAAACTTTTAGACAGCGAAAAAAAGGTATGCGAAGAAATTTTGAAACTCAATAAAGAATTACGAAGCATTCAAAAAGAGTTCTATTCCGACACATGGCGGTTAATGATGGACTCTGCGAATCTGGCTGGCGATGATTTAGGCAAATTCGGCGGCATGGCAATGTCCGGGTTTAAAGGAATGTCTGATGTGGCTATGGGTTATGATCCTTATTCCGCACAAATGGAACAACTGACAAATTTCTATCAGCAACGCATTGAGACGATACAGGAACAGTTTCAGGTTATCCGGGATATGATGATAGAAAACAACCAGACAGAATTAGAAATGGAGAAGGCAAAGCAGTTCGAGTTATACGCCATTAAGCAGGAAGGTCTTGCAAGAGACCTTCAAATGACGGGTTTAATGCAGGCACAAAAACTTGATATGTATCAAAACAATGTAAATATGACTATGGGTATTTTGGGGATGCTGGCTACTTTCGCGGATGATAATAGCAAAGCGCTTTTCGCCATAGAAAAAGCGGCCGCGGTAGCGAGTATTATAATCAATGCGCATAAAGCGGCGGCATTGGCTCTTGCTACTATTCCGCCACCCGTGGGACAGGCGCTTGCCTCTAAATATCTGGCTTGGGGATATGCAATGGCGGCGGCTACGGCGGCAATGGCAATAAAACAGATGACACAGCCAGCAGTTTCAGCCGGGGGTGGGGTTGCAGCAGCCGGGGGATATTCATATTCAGAGCCACAAACTCCGCAGTGGGAAGAAGAAGGTGGGGGCTCAAGAACAATCAATGTGTATGTGTATGGAAGTATTGTTGACCACGATAAATTTGCGCGCGAGTTAATACCGTCGTTAGATAAAGCGTGGGGAGATGGCGCTAGTTAACGTTAAAAAAAGGAGACGTAAAGATAAGACGGTTATCGGTTATCGTAACGAACACCGAAAACCGAACACCGTTAATTTCTTGAACGTTATTTAAAATTGAGCAAACCAATAATTTTAGCGGAAAATATTCTGGAAGATGCCGGAACATTGGAAGCCACAAACACGGCCGAAGATTTCGATATAGCGAACATCATTGACCGCAGACCTTATACATTCTGGAAGGCGGAAGCCGAAGGGACTTTGTATATTACTGCCACACTGGCCGAACCCGTTGCGGCTGATTGCATAGGAATTATAGGTCATAATTTTGGAACTGCCGAAGCGGAAATAACATTACAGCATTCAGATAACGGAAGCGATTGGTCGGATGCGCTGGACATGTTTGAGCCGACAACCAATAAAGCAATCTTAAAAACATTTATACTAGCCACTAAGCAATATTGGCGGCTGAAAATAGTTACAACTGCAATTGCTCCCGAACTTGCGGTCCTATTTGTCGGCTCAAAATTAGAAATCCCGCGTTATGTTCTGGGCTCTTTCGACCCGGGACCCGAGACGATTCACGCCGAGTCGGCAAGAAGCAAGGCAGGGCATCTGCTTGGCGCTAATATACGCTATATAGAACATAATATCTCGGTATCGTTTCAAAATCTCACCGATGCGTTTGTACGCAATAATTTTAAACCCATATGGGACGAATATATCAGCCAACTCAAGCCTTTTTTCTGGGCGTGGAACATAGAAGGATTTCCTAACGATATTTATTATGTATCTATTCCGGATAATTTCTCGCTGTCCGTTCCATATAATCCCGTCAGACGTAATATGTCCCTGCAGTTGGTGGGAATAAAGGAATAATTAAGAATAAGGGAATATCCCCCCTAGTTTTCAGAGTCGAAAACTAATAAGGGGGATGGTTTCCGAAAGAAACCATGCCATATAGAAAAATAGGAACTGATGATTGGAAAATCGGGTTTACGCACGAGAAAATCGGCGTGAAAGAGGGAGTGACTGTCCTTCCTATAACTCATACCCCTATCACAGTTGTAAAAATTATCCTTGATTATTGTGAAAATGTATTTGGTTCTGCGCCGTGTGAAGCGGAAGGAACACCCTGTTACAACACTTTTCCAACCTGCCGTGATAGGTTAAATTTCGGCAGAGTTACCAAGGAATATCTTTTTTCGTCTGCCGATACACCCCTTCCTTTTTCAGGTCCCCGCCCGTATGTGCTGGAGGTTAATTATATCCCGACTGAAATAAAAGATAATTTTACGATATCAGGGCGTGTGAATATAACTTTTACGGATGAGCCGGATGGTGATAGGGGTATTGACCCGTATATTTCCGAACGCGCCCAATCGGCTGAAGGGACATTCTGGAAAAAGTTAATCACTCGGAACAAAAATTATAAAGGGCGGTTAGTTGAGGTATACGAAGGATTTCTTGGTTGGGATTTTGAAGAATACCAAAAGAAATTTGTAGGACGGATAGAAAATATATCAATTAACGGAGCAGAAGTAACGATTGAAGTTGCGGACCTTCTCCGTACGCTTGCCGACGTGGAAGTTCCGCAACGAATTGATTGCAGATTGGTTATAGATATTACCCCCACAATAACGAAAATCACATTAACGGATGTTTCCCAATTGGACGACTCGGGTTACGTGCGTATTAGTGATGAAATTATCGGATATGGAACAAAAAACGAGGTAACAAACCAGATTCTTGACTGCGAGCGTGGTGCATTTGATACGGTCCCCGCCGAGCATAAAGCAAAGGACAAAGTAGGGAAGGTGCGGTTCTATCCTGCCGCTAATCCGTTCGACATCCTTAGGGAAATGTTGACTGTGGATGCGGAATTGGATGCAGAATTTATCAATACAGGGGAGTTCGAATACTGGCGGGATTATCCGGCAACCGACATCAATTTCTCGGGTCTTATAACGGAGCCGACAAAATTGTCGCAGTTATATTTTGAAATAGTGGACCTGTTGGATTGTAAGAGCTGGATAGCAGAAGATTGGAAAATATCCATACGAAGAAATCTGCCGAACCATCCCCAGCGAGAATACGGAACACTCACCGACGCCCTAAATATCATAGACGAATCCGCTGAAGTTGATCTAAACGAATCAAGCCGTTTCACCCGGGTTTTATTATATTGGAATAAAACAACGCTTGGAAAGGTTGACGATGCGGTGGAATATGCTCGGCTTGATATGGCTGTGGAAGCAGATGCTGAAAGTGAAAACGGATATGGAGAAACCATCCAGAAGAAATTTTTATGTAGATGGCTGAAGACGGGGTTAGCGCAAGAGGAACTTATCGAATTATACATCCGCAATTTCCTGGCACGCCGCATTTTCAGGACACGGGATGCGGCAGGGCTTCTGTACTGTGTCGTAGATATAAAAGATTCGGCGATGCATACTGGTAGCTGGGTGAGAGTAACAACCAATGAATTTTTAAAAGAAGATGGACAGGATTATACCAATATTGCTTTTCAAATAATCAAGCGAGAAAAGGAAGGTGAGAAAATAAAATTATCGTTATTAAAACTGCTTCCCCGTCGATTGTGTTTTATAACGCCAGGTGATTTTCCAGATTATGCGGATGCTTCCCTATCGCAGAGAGAATACGGATTTATTTGCGGGGCGGACGGGAAAATGAGTAATGGGGATGAGGGATATTATATCTACTAACGTAAAGAAAAAGACGTAAAGAAAAGACGGTTATTGGTTATCGTTACTACGAAAACCGTTAGTTGTTTGAACGTTGGTTTGTGGTATGGAGCATTATATATATTAAGGATGGTAACTCGTAAATGGTAATTACGAATTATCAATTTACGATTTACTAATTACGCTTTACGATTTACGGAGTTAACTATGGGATATGAAGCAATAACAAACGAAGAGATTATTGTCGGCAAGCCGGTAACTAATCCCTTAATGGCTAAAATTAAGGGGAATCTCGATTATTTGTTGGGACAAATAGGTGTAAACACGCTTAGTGGCATTATCCCGAATGCATCATTCGAAATAGATTCGGATGAGGATGGAATCCCCGACCAGTGGACGAGAAACCTGTATCCGGGGGGAAGCGGCGCATATGAAGAGACCGATATAATCCATGGTTCCAAGGCGTATAAGTTCGTCCATCCCGGCGGCGACGGTAACGGCGGTGGGTATCTGACTTCAGATTATATTGAAGCGGCGGGTAACACACAATTGAATGTGCGATTTTGGCTAAAAACAACTAATGCGGCAATAAAGGTTCAGGGAAAAATATTATGCTACGACACCGATAAAATTCAACTCTCCGGCGGGGATGCGGAGAAAACATTCTATTCTTCCGTGGCAAATCCGACATCATGGACAAATATCGAGGGCAGTTTGGTAACTCTACCTGTTGCCACCAGATATATTAAGGTCCGATTATTAGGTGGCGTGGATGATACAAATCAAACGGGAATAGTATATTTTGATTTAGTAGCGTTTCCGATAATTGACTTATCGATTACGGAGGGAAAGATAGGTAATGCGGCGGTTTCGCAGGGGAAACTCAAAACTTCTCAAGGGAGTGTTTCAACCGTTTCAACGGCAGGAGCAGAATTAACCTTACCCGGCGGAAGTTATGGTTTTTATCCGCAAGTGAGGTCCGCACATAGCAGTTGCACTGTAGAAGCTAAAATGGCTAACGGTATTTATTTTACATCTTATGCTACAAATATATTCCTAAAACCTTCTACCGTCAACGGGGCATATGCCCAACAACGCTATGTAACAGCTTCGGGTAAAGACCCTTGGTTATTTATTCTTTACGATAAAAAAGAAGGGCAAATCGTTTCAACCTGGTATGCGCCAGACCATCCCAGTTACGGGCAAGGTGGAAACGAAAAGAAAGTTCCTCACCCTTTTGCCGATTACCTCGGAAAAGAACTTTCGGAACATCTTGAAATTATTTTGGTTGATTTAAAACAGACAAGAGAAATCGAGAAAGAAGCGAGGGTAGAACAAACAGTTAGCGAAATAGTGATGGCAGAATACACTGTCGCCACTTCCGAAGAACTTAAATTCAAAAAGCGGGATGTATCAAATGAAAAAGGCGAACATCGGTTTATAGAAGAAATACCTGATTATATAAAGGTTAGAAAACTAAAAAGGTGAAATCGCAAAAGCGATTTAAGGAGATTAAATTATGGGGGGGATGCTCGAATCACCAGATTATAATGCTAATAAATTCGCAGATGCATCTACGGATTGCAAGGCGACAAGTTGGAATTATTGGTTCCAGAAAATTAAGGATATCTTTGACGAAATCGGGGTTGATATTAAGGCTGGCACACCCAACCTAAAAACACGACTAGCGGTTGCAATAGAGAATAATGGCACGCTAAAAGATTACAGAATAGTCGATAATGAGGTGGGTCGATTAAATTTAGACGGACATGCGGGACAAAAATGCTGGCAGAAAGATATAAACGCATTCTATGTTTCTGACGGCATGAGTTGGATTGAATTTGCAAGGGCATCTCAAATCGTTACATTTAAACCAATTGACGAATTCCACACTGATGTAGATAGTCCTGAAAATGAGACAGAATTCGACATATTTGTAACTACGCTTCCTGCCAATACGCTAAGCAATATTGGTGAGAAAATTAAAGCAGACTATTTTATCGAAGGATTAGATGATGGCTATGGAACGCCTTATTATGGAATTTTCAGGGTATATTTTAACGAAGTGAAAATATTGGAAGAAGAGGCTTATTTATCGCCGACTAAATTGGAAACAATAAATGTAAAAATAATTAGAGCAGAGACTGCCGGGTGTGTAAGAATAAGTTCTAATTTAGGCAAGGTTGGTGGGTATGGTATCCCCGGAGGAGTAACGGATGTCTGTGAAATTACTTGGACTGAGCCCATTGAACTTAAAGTAACAGTTCAAAGGTATGATGAATATAGCGGGCTTTGCAGAGGGAAAATGGGAGAAGTGGAATGGATAGCAAGCTCACAATAATAGCGATTGTAAGGGATTGGAACAAGGAGCATGAGCAAAAGTTCTTTGATTCTGTTATGTCCCAAACGGTTGGAACAAAACTTATTCTTATTGACTATAACAGCAAGAAGAAATATTCCGATTGGTTGAAAGTTCTAACTGAGAAATATGATTTTATATAAATTATAAAAGTTTCCGGTGATGACAAATTCCGCAAATCTTATGCTCTTAATATCGGGATTCAAAGAACTAAGACGGACTATATTCTTTTCACTGACATTGATTGTATATTAAGTCCGAATGTGGTTGAAGAATGTCTAAAAAACTTAACCGATACTGAAAATTCGCTTATTTTTAGTGAAAAAATATTGGTATCGCCTCGTGGTGTAATTTTAGGAAGATTCTCCGGCTCATCGGGAGGATGTATAGCGGGAAAAACAGAATGGTTTAGAAAAATTCGGGGATTTGATGAGGTATATACAGGTTTCTCCTTTGAAGACAGGGATATTATTCATAGGGCTCGGCTTGACCGACTAAAAGTAATAGACATTTTTGACAAGGTTAAAATACTACATCAGTGTCATAGGGGAAGGAAGGGAAAAAACGAAAACTATCTAAAGCAAAAAGAATATTATATCAATAACCGTTCTGTTATTAGAAATTTAGAAAAATGGGGTGAGGTGGTTAATTAAAATGCTTATACCAAAAGGATTCTATATAACTTTAACTGCCAACTTCGGGGCACGAAGAACCGGCAAGACGGTAGAGTATCAGCTTCTTAATTATGATTTGACCATTAAGCAGGATTATACCGATGAGGGCGTGTTTGAACTTGGCGGAGGGATTTACGGCGTGCGGCTTTCTTTTTCAGAGCTCTTCTGTGGATACATAAGATTCAAAGAGGTTGAAGATGTTCTTATTCTTGTCGGGCCGATTTCCGTTGTGGACGATTTTATCTCTAAGATTGCAACGATTCACAGCGTCGAAACGGGAAAATGGGAAATAGTGGAAAATAAAATGTTCTTTTACGACGAAGAAGGTGAAGTGCTCTTAACATTTAATTTGTTTGACGATGCGGGAGCGCCCACAAGTATCAGGCCATTCAAGCGAGAGCCCATATAAATGATTATCGTAAGAGGTTTTATAAGCGGGAATGTCATCAGCCGCGGATATGGGTTGATGAGCGCGTTCATAAAAATAGTCAGTAAAACTATTAAAGAATATGTAACACAGATTTTGAAGGCAGAGGACAGCGTCTAATGCTAAAAATAATTAGCAAAATAGCAGTTGAATATATACGACAAATTCTTTTCGGTGAGAATTATCCTAAACAAATAATATTAGCCAAGGATTATTTCACTATGGACCCTACGGCTGAAAGTTATATTAAACAAACGATAACCGTGGAGGACAGCGTTTAATGTGGTAACTCGTAATTGGTAAAGAGTAAAAATGGTAAATGGTAATCGGTAAATAGTAATTGGTAATTACGAATTACGCTTTACGGGTTACGAATTACGAAAAGATTACGCTTTACGGATTACGGAACGGAGTTTTAAAAATGATAGTGGGAACCTGTGTGAAAATATCAGATGAAATTGAAGTTGAGGGAGGTGGCAATCCCGATAGCGTTACTATTGTAAGTATAAAAGACCCGGCTGGAAAAACTGTCTTAGAAGATACGGCAATGGCGCAAGAAGGCGAAACAAGCGTCTGGGCATATATTTGGCAGACAGAGGATACCTTTACTCCGGGCGATTTTACGGCCCTAATTAAAGCAGTAAAAGGCGATTATTCAGGGAAGTCAGAATTTGTATTTGAGTTGGAGGCGCAAACTTGAAATTATATTTGGTTGTTGATTTTGCAGAAGGCATCGACGTAGATACTATCCCCCTTACCAAGAACCTATGGGGCGTTGAGGGTAATGTTCAGAAGATGCTGGAGGCGATTGATGAATTAAATTTTCTGGAAATAGCGGAAGGACAGACGCTCGATGGCTACAGTAAAAAATTGCAATGGGTAGATGATAATGAATATATTACTACGGCAGGTCGCACTATAACAATCGCTATAGGCGATACTGGCTATAAGCGTGGAAAGGGGATAATTTTTAATGCTACTTATCCCGACTATGTCTGGGAAATTATTTTCACAACCGATGCTGGACAAGGGTTGTCTTATGGTGGTCGTGCAAGTTCGACATTTAATACTATAAAAGCAAGGTCAAAAGCTTTCGGTGATACCGCTTTAACCGATGCGTGCTTTACTACAAGTCCAAGTTATACTCGTAATTACCTTGTTTCGGCTTATATTGAAGGAAGTGATTTAAAATTGGTTTTTGATACTGCAACCAGCGCTACTTTACACGCAAAAATAGATGTGGAGTTAATGAAAGGATGATATGAGAATACTACATATTTCTTATGAAAACGTTCTGCCTGACTTTCAAACAGGCGGTCAGGGTGTTGCTGTTTGGAATATAGCAAGGCAACAGGT
>JAHJGZ010000173.1 GCA_018823795.1 Candidatus Omnitrophota bacterium | reverse complement strand
AGACGGCTTTTTTTACTAAATATAATGAACGATAGATACATCGGTATTATTGCCATATACGACGATCGGGAATAGGTGTGTATAAAAGGCCAGAGAGTAAAGACAGCAAGACCGCCTAAAAAAATCTTTAATCCAAACGAACGAGCATACAGGAATAATCCTAATGTAATACCCAGTAGTAATACTTGATAGCCTCCTAAAGTATTTGGCTCGCCGGCGCGCCCTGCTGCTATTTCAAATGGGGCGGACACTCTTCCCGCTTCCCCTCCTATTTGCATCGCTGCATAGACATTCACAATAGTGAATGTTAATAAAAAAATAGCGATGAATATCTTCATTTGTTTTTTGCTCGTAATGATATTGGCTGCTAAAAAATAAATAACAAAATATTCTAAATATTTTAAAACATAAAATGTCCCTTTGAGGGGCTCGACCTTTGCAGCTATCATTCCCCGCGCAGTGAAAAGAATAAACACGGTACAATACAGCCCAATAGTCCGATTGAGCAATGTCGGGGAAAATAGTCTGAGGTTTTTATTGATAGCGGTCTGTCCCATCCATATAAAGGTAAGCAATATAATAACCACATCTTCAATACGGATAGTTATATCTCTGCCCGGAACCGTACCAACAGTTGCTTCAGGAGATAAAAGCATTGCGAGAATAAAAATTCCCACCACTACATTTATATTTAAAAAACCTAAAAAAAATATAAAAAGAGAAGCAACACAAATCAACGAAGTCTGATACGGGACGGTTGCAATACCGCTGCCAATCATAAGGCACACTATCCCTATGAGAAAGAGAACAACAATAATCTTATACATCTGTAGGGTAGCAAATGGCATCCTATGCTCCGGTTTTAAGCACACTTCTCCCGTCTTGGGACCTGTATATTCTGGTCACTGTTTTCTAGCTAGCTACCATATTGATACTGATAGTAATACGCAGACGGCCCTAATTGTACTTCTGTTTTTACATCATTTAATACAACACCACAAATATGGGCATCGACATTCGTCAACTGGACCTGAGTTCTTTTTAAAACATCTTTCCCGGTCCTGCCAACGCGATACACTAACACAACCCCATCCACTTTATTGCCAAGCGTAATGGCATCCGGCACCGGCAAAGTGGGAGAACAATCGACAAGGATAACATCAAAATTCTTCCGTAAGTTTGCAAACAGAATATCCATCTGAGTAGAACCGAGCATTTCAGAAGGATTGGATACTTTATCACCAGAAGTAATTATTGAGAGGTTATGTATCCACGGCGTTTGAAGAAGTTTGTCTATGGCAAGTTCTCCCATAACAATATCGGTCGGCGTCTTCATTGCATCTTCCCACGATACTTTCCCAATTAAAATATCGGTCAGTCCCGGTGTTTTACTGATGCCAAAAAGTTTATAGAGTGTCGGCCTTCGTAGATTCGCTCCTATCAGAACGGTCTTTTTTCCTAACTGTGCCATTGAAACTGCCAGGTTAGCAATAATAGTGCTTTTTCCTTCTTCTTGGATTGAACTCGTAAAAAGAATGATCCGTTTATTTGTTTTTTTCATCAGCTGCAACAAATGGATTCTGAGAGCCTTAAAACTTTCTGTTGCATGGGCAAGGGGACTAAAAATACTGATAAGTTGCGCTTGGTGCATGGTGACTTTTACCTGCTTTTTCCCATTCTGCGCATCTTTTTTCACCTTTATACGGGGGATGATGCCAAGAATTAAAAGATCAAGATTTTTTTCTACCTCTTCAATGGTGCCAATAGACATATCTGCATTTTCCGCCATGAAACCGGTTAACATCCCTAAGAGTAGTCCTATGATACAGCCAATTAGATAATTTAATCTTTTTTGAGGTTTGATGGGATCGGCGGGCGGCCGCGCTGGCGATACGAGAATAATCGTAGTAATATCTTTCACAACAGAAAGTTTTATCTCCTCCTCCTTCTTCAAAAATCTTTCATGCGTAGCTATACTGCTATCAATTGCACGTTTGAGTTCAAAATATTTGAGTTGATTGGCAGACAACGAACCAGAATCTGCATATGATTTGTTAACTATTCTATACAGCACTTCGAGTTTCGTCTTAAGAAACATATGGTCAAAAACGAGTGAGATTTCTTGTTCCATGGTATCATCAAAAAGAAGTGCCGAAATATCCCGTATCATAGCAATCATTTTGTCCTTTGCTGTGATTATCTCTTCTCTTTTTTGGAGAACTAATGGATGTTTCTCGGTATAGTCTATAAGCAGTAGATAATTTTCAAATTCTAACTCCATGAGGCTCCGTCGCAAGCCCACAAATATAAAATTTTCAGAAAGACGTTTCACAATAGTGTTTTCTCTCGCCGCGTTGAGCGTAGATTTTAACTCTTCAATCGCTATTTGTATGCCTAACATTTCACTTTCAAAAGTAGTCGCTCTTTGGAGGGTCATCCTATCAAGAACTGTTTTATTTTCAGGTGCTACAATAAATATCCGCTCTTCTTGCTCGAGCGTTTGCAGTGCTGATTGGTCTTGCTCTATTTTTTCCTTTAACTTTTCGAGCTGTTTATTGATATACTGCAAAACTATCGTTTCTCTCCTGCGTCTGCCTTGAACCCCTTCTTCCAAGAAAACTTCAGCAATAGTATTTGCCATTTGTGCCGCTTTCTTCGGGATAGTATCAGCGGCAGTAATCGTAACAATATCAGTATCCTCCTGCTGTTTAACTTCCACCTTATCCTGGTACTGTAACGCATATTCATAGATCGCCTTCTTCCGTGCTTCCTCATCCACAGGCAATTTTTCCAACTTTTCTACAACCTTTTCTAGAACGGGGAGGCTTTTGATTACTTGAACCTCAGCCGATAGATTCGGAGCCTCATACCACAGTGCTAATTCAGATTTATTGTCGAGTGGAAGTTCGATTCTTATTTTCGCACTTGCTTCATAACGTGGTATCTGCATAGACGTGAAGACAACTGTAGACACAAATACAATGCAAAAAATTATACCGATAATCCATTTTCGCTTCCGTATAATACGCCAATAATCAGCAAGTGTTATGTCATATTGATTCATAAATTGGACTCATCTATTTTAAATATTTCTTCTTATTTTTTCTTGTTAATAGGATTAATAAAAGGTTCCCCTGCCTTAATAAGTTCCTGTCCGCCAAGCCCCTGCCACTTAAGGAAATAAAAATAAATTCTATCAAAAAAGGTCTCTAAGTTGGAAACAAATGTCGTCGGAACGAATACAATATCACCCGGTTTAACGAAAATATTATCCGTTCTATCCCCCTTGGTAACCATCTTGTTTAAATCAACACGGACCAATACCGGTTTATCCACGGGGCCTCGCATCACCACAACACTTTTCAGTTCTGAACCATCAGCATAGCCACCGGCAAAAAGAATGGCTTCCATCACCGTAAGATTTTTCTGTAAATTATACATACCGGGACCATTGACTGCCCCAAGAACCATAATCCTGCCGGCATTATTTATTTGTATCTTTGCGTTGGAATAGCGTATATATTCACCTAATACCTCATTAATTCTCTCCCTCGCCTCTTTCCGATTAAGTCCTGAAATAGTGACCGTTCCCGCAAGAGGAAGATAGATATCACCAGTGGCAGATACTTGATACACCCCGGTATTAAGATCGTTTCGATCGTGAAAGATTACCGTCACCGTATCTCCCGGAACAATAATGTATCGTGTCTCTTCATCGCCGGTAATAATTTCCATCTGTTGCATCATTAACATCTCCTCGGAAGTATATTTCTCTTGCTTCGTTGTATCTTTCCTCGAATGACTCTGTAAAATAGCTTTATCGTGTTCTTCCTGTTCAAGCTCAGCAACATCAATACCCCATACAGAAGAAGAGAACATGAGAAAAACTAGAAAACAGGTAATTATTTTTGAAAATGTGTTCATATGATTTATATACTCACCTCCGCTTCACCACGCGGTTTAAATAAAACCAGAACGTCATGTTCTTCATCTCTGTCAGCAGGTCCTTTAATATACAGTGATTTATCTTTTGATAAATCGATGATTTCCTGTCTGCGCTCATGAGGATTATTCGGATTAACCAGTGTTTTAACAACAGGGGAAATAATTTCACTGTTATTCGCTGCAATAACGAGCGCAATATCCCCGGTACTTAAATGCACTATACTGCCAACCGGATAGATCGAGAGAAATTCAACAAACTTTTTTATATACGATTCCTCAAAGAATGCGGTTTTCATTTCAATAATCATTTTGATCGCTTCAAAAGGAGTTCGCGCCTCTCGGTATGAACGAGAATGAGTCAGTGCTTCAAATACGTCGGCAAGCGCTATTAATTTTGACCATTGTGATATGCGTGCTCCTTTTTTACCCTTCGGATATCCTTGCCCTTCTTCTCTCTCATGCACATCAGAAATGACCATACGCACTCGTTGAGCGAGCCCTTCGTGTAACGCTTCAATGGACTTCGATGGATGCCTCTTGATCGGTCGAAAGTCCCACACATGTAACTTTTTTCTGCTTCGATATATGTTTCTATAAAAAATCATCCCGATATCATGATAAAAACTGCACTTGCCTAACTCGATGAGATCTTCCTTAGAAAAATTAAGATAGGCCCCAAATCCTATTGACAATAAACACGTATTAACAATATGGGCACAAAGATAATCCTTCTTGGTATACGAATACGAACGGAGCAAAAGATCGTTATATAGATTATTTAAAAACGTTGTCACTATTTTTTCTAATATTGGCTCGATATCTTCCTGAAATATTGTTTGTTTCTTTTTAAATTTTTCTAAGACCGTACATACTGCAGCAGCATGATGAAGCAATTCATCGTACATATTTTTAAGGTTTTGATCGACGCCGGTTTGATCGCTTTGATAGGTTGCCGTATCACGGCCGTTTCCACGGCGCTGCACCTCGGATGAGGGGGAAACGTTTTGCGAACGATCATCCACAGAACTATCCTGGCTTCTTTTTATGGCATCAGTAATGTTGACCTTCTGACTCTGTTTCTTATGCCCCTCATCTTCATTGGGCTTATTTTTATCTATGATATTAATGAATCGGACCATACGACCTCCCCATTAATATCTGCTTCGACCCTGTCAATTATGTTTGCATCTATTATTTTTTTATTTTCACCATATGCCGTAAGGAGAGCCAGATCTGCGATATTATTGATGCATCGTGGAATACCGGATGAAAATTTATAGACGGCTTTTTTTGCTTCGAAATTAAAAATTTGTTCCGTAGCCCCGGCAACGTGTAATCGATGGTCAATATAACTAATCGTATCTTCTTCGCTTAATGCATCAAGGTGATAGCGCATAGCCAGTCGCTGCATTAATTGCGGCAGGCTTTCCAACTTTTTACGAAGTTCCGGTTGTCCCACAAGAATAAGTGATAATAAATATCTATCATTTTGCTGGAAATTTAGCAGGAGCCGTAACTCCTCAAACGTCTCCACATCTTCTATCGCTTGTGCTTCATCAATGACAATAATGGTCTCCTTATGTGCCGTTAAATTTGCATAAATCACGTCATTAAATATCCTCAACAGCTCAACCTTCGATTTATTGTGGTGATTCCCTTGTCCCAATTGATAAACAATCTCTTCGAGAAGTTCACGCGAACTGCATCGCGGATTGTTAACAAGTGCAACCTCATATTTAGACCCGGCGAGCTCATTTAAAAATACTCTACTGAGGACTGTTTTCCCGCACCCGTATCTGCCCGTCAGAAGCATAGCCCCCTTTTGTTCTCTGACCGTATAAAAAAGACGCATAAGGGCCTCTTCGTATTCACGAGAATAATAAATAAATCGTGGATCGGGTGTTGTCTCGAACGGTTTTTCTTTTAAGTTCCAATATTGTGTATACATATATCGTATCCTATGTGCGTATTCGTCCCTGCACCTATCTACTGCTGTTTGCGCATTTCACTTATCATTTTTTGTAAAAGCGGTGATTTAATACCTTTCGCTTTGAGCGTCATGTCGGAATAATCGGTATCGTGTTTTTTCGTTTGCTGCACCTGGGGCTCACGCTCGCTCAATGCCTGCTGCTTTAAAAAAGAAATATCTTTTTCCGTTTCGCCAGATTCAGGAAATGTTAATAATTCATGCAATTCCTTGTCCAATGTTTTCCGAAACGATATCTGTTCCCGATTCGTTGCTGCAATAAGCTCATAACGGCGCTGCCTTTCACGTGTGCGGTAATCAGAAACATCGTCGGTGCAAATTTTTTCCCTAAAGATTTCCTTTTGTGCATCAGACGCCGTACCCTGTGCCTGTTTAATAAATCGGTGTGTTATAAGTTGTACAATGAAGAAAACAAACAATAACAGCCCTATAAAATACATACTCGATTTGGCGACAAATATTTTTTTGAAAAGGATTAGATCACTCTCTAAAGAACCCTCTACTGCCACAATCCAGCCCAGTTCTTCAATAAAGCGATACTGAATAATATTTTTCCCTTTATAAAACTGCCAAAAACTCCTTGTCGGATACGAAATAGTTCCTTCCTTCTTTGCGCTCATTTCAGACAGAAGCTGTTGATAATACTCTCGCCATTCCAAGGTCCGGGCACTGAATCTTTCTTTACGAGGAATAATAATATTTCCATCCTCTTTTATTGCATAAAAAATGTATTCGCTTCCACGCAGAACAGGGTTAATATACGTTTCCCGTAATATATCGCCATCAAAAGCGCGGGTGCGCATTGTTTCACTATCTGCTAACAGTTTCTCAATATCATCCTGTGGTGCATTTCTCATATAATCTTTCAACTGCGCATAGGTAGAAAGACGATGATCAAAAATATTTCTCTTTGAAAGTTCAATGCCAACAGTAACATAATCGCCCAGTGTTTTAGCTGTTGTATGCATGCGCGAGAGCCACTCTTGTGATACCAAAACTTTTTTTATATCGATTTCCCCGCCCGTGCTTCGTTCATCCCGTCGGAGTTGTAGTGCAAGCGATTGTGTTGTTTGGTTGACATTTCGTGCCCAGACATCGAAAATGCTGCTACGTAACTCGTTCGCAGCTATGCTCTGTTCTATGCCAACCCCCTTTTTCAACTGATTGATGAGACGATAGGTCGTTTGTTCTAATTGCTCGAGTTGTCGTTGAGATTCGATCTTCACGAACAAGAACCCCGGTAATACAACAAACCCCAGAATGCATATCACTAAAATACCAACATGCAAAACAAGAAATTTTTTCAGTAAGGGTAAAAAGTTTCTCTCCATATCTTTTTATCTTTCCTCGACGATTACCTCATCATTCGCTTGCTCGACCGTCTCTATCGATACCTTGACGAGCGGCTTCACCTCGACATTATGCGCAAGAATCTCTTGGAAAACCGATTCTCGTGATACATGCTCAACTTTTTTTGAGAGTTGTCTTCCAACAATCATTAACACAGAGATTTGCACAAGGATAAATGATGCTTGTATTATCAGCACAACCACATGAAATGGATTATTGCTCCGCTCAAGGACTATTGCACTGAGTCCAAGAATAAAACAGGTAATATAAATAAAAAATACTGTTTGTGGTTCCGAAAAACCAAGATTCATGAGTCTATGATGAAAATGGTCTTTTGCGGTGTGATCAAGCCACTGTCGCATATTGCGTACGACCCCATTTTTAATACGGCTTAACGTGATATACACCATATCAAATATTAGGATCCCGACGATTAAAACAGGAATACCCAATGCTACGATAAGGCCTCTGTTCGACCACCCTCCGTAGAGCGCAAATGTTGCAAGTAAAAATCCAATAAACGTACTCCCCCCGTCTCCTAAATATATTTTTGCTGGTTTAAAATTGTACAATATGAATCCCAGTCCGCATCCCACCAGAATAAGTGCGGGAAGCATGACGTGGTGTTGTCCAAGACGATACGTAATGAATGCAAAAAATGATGCCATGATAATAGTCATTCCCACGGCCAAGCCATCAACCCCATCAGCAAAATTAAGTCCATTGACGATAGTAAGGATCCATACAATGGTTATGACGGTACCTATTGCATTCCCCCACCACGTTCCCGGGGTAAATGAAACAATAAGACCGGATGAAATAACAATTAAAGAAGCACCGATCTGTCCGATGAGTCTCACTATCGACGATAAAGGATACATATCATCGATCGTACTTAAGACAAAAATAATGCTTCCGCCAATAAGTATGCTGATCACTTGCGGGGATAAAGGAACATACAATAAAACTGTTGCCATAAAACCAACATAAATAGCAACTCCTCCTAATAGTGGGACAGGTGTTGTATGAATTTTCCGCTCTGCTGGAATATCCATAATCCGTGCTTTTCGTGCTATGACGCGTACGATTGGCGTGAGAATCATAACAAGAAGAAGACTTTGCAGAAATGGCCGTACAAACTGATAGGAAATATGACCAAATACCCGAATCGCGACACTCAGCAACGATCCACACAATAAGAGCGACACGATCAAGACCGCCCTGCCCTTTAAATTTTTCTTATCTGATTTCATTGATCTCCATTATTGTCATTAAATAAATCGGTTTGAAGATCTGCTTTTGCTTTTTTAGCCGCCCCTCGTAAGTGATATCCCTCTTTTAAGTATTTCATGGTCTTTCGAATAACATCCACTTCCGCCTGATGATAGCGTCTGAACATGCGTGTACCGAACCGCTGAAATTGCGGACGAACAATGCCTAAAGTTTCCCAATAATAGAGTTGACGTAAAGAAATGCCGGTTTCGCGGGTAACTATCGAGGTACTAAAATAACTTTCAGGCCTGTTGTCAGAGTGACTATCGGCGTGCATTTTCCCTTTCAAATTAACAGGGGTCTTACATTGATGTCATATGGTTTACATAACTGTCACATGACTAACATAAATGTTTTATGAACTACATCGCTGTGTTATGAGTTACATTGATGTCGTATGTTCTACATTGATGTATAATGTATCGTAATCTTGGTACGATGTCAAGAATTTTTGCTTCGTGGCTGGATATTTTCTCTTTAAGAAAGTTTTGCGACTGATAAAACAGTATGAAGGTTTTTTTAGAAGTAAGATAATTCGATATTAATTAATAGTAAAATTCTTTTAATAAAACACTATTGAAATACGACCGTCTCCCCTTTTAATATCATTGCGCATGGCCAAGCATTTCAAGCAATCGTTTCTTTTCATACTCCAACTCTTCTTTGAGCAGGTCAGTCGTATGCCGCTCGACAGTCTCTTCCTTGAGTAATTGCTGTAAATTGCTCTTTTTTTCAGTAAAATCTCTTTTAATATCTTCTAAATTATGCAAAACACTTTTGATGCGGTCGTATTCCTCTTTACTTGTTTTATCTGCATACGAGGGGGTGGTATTTTGTTTTGAAAGTATTTCCTTCACCTTTACTTGTAAGGGACGAGCTAAAACTTCCTGCCCCTTATCTAATGCACTGATATACTCCTCAAGTTCGACAATCTGTTGCTTAATGCGATGATCGTTGTTTTCTTGTTCAAGTTCAGCAATACGTTTTTCTCCTCGTTCGTTTTCTCTTCGACTTTCACGCAACAAAAGAGTTAACGATTTCTTTTCTTTATCAAGATTTTTTATTCGTTCCCTAAACTCCGTTAATGATACCTGTACTTCCCTCAGGCCTTCATCAAAGGTGTTTTGCATTGTGACAAGATTCTGTATCTTCGCTTCTATGGTATCAAGCATCATACTGTCGTCATAATCAACAGTACGTAGTGTCTGCCGCTTTTTTTTGAATGCTGCACCAAGCGGTACCGTTTGGTTATTTTCTTTTCGTGCCGTTTCTAATTTCTGCTGATAGTCAAGCTGGTATTCCTGCTCCAGTTTTCCTCGTAGAGCAGTCTCGACTTTTTGTTTGTAGATATCTGCGATAAGGGCAACAAGGGCCTCTTGCTGTTGCCTCTGGTGAGCACTGAGCGTATTCGGTATCGTTGTTTGATAGGGTACAGTCTCGTCCATCGTAACTAAATCGATATTTCTGACACTCTTTTTAAAATCGTCCATTTCACTTTCTTGTTCGTAATGAAAAAATTTCTTACGGCACGGCGCTAATCTCATAGTTGTAGAAAACAAGTAATCGTATTATACCACATCATCGCCATATTGCAAAAAAATGAAATGTCTTCTTTCTGGATTGAATGTGATAATACCGGTAGGATTAGGAAAAATGTCCGGTGGCACGGGCAATGTAGTGGCTGTCAAAATTAGGGCAGCTAATTTTTGCCTCGCGCACGGCATTTTGCGTACTGCTATCGTCAAATTGAGGATTGACGAAAAAGTAACTGATGTAATTGGCAAGTCCGCGTTTTACTAATCGTTCGCGGAAATTTAAATTTGTTAAATCTTTCTTATCTTCAATGATTGAGAAACCTTTAATATTGTATAATTTCATCATGGTATTAATAAACTCCTGATTTGTCATGGGATTATGATTGACGAGATGATACGTACGATTCTCGTTTTGAACGGTCAGCGCGATCTCAAGAATTGCCTGCGTCGCATAATCTAAATCGACAAAATTAAGGGTCGATTTTCTCAAACCAAGAAAACGAATCGGAATTTCAAGTGTATCCTTTGAACTGCTCTGGGTAACAGTCTGTGCGTCCTGACGCACAATATCAATAAGACCGACAAATGAATAAAAGTGATTCAGGTTCGGACTTTTCCCGTGCACCGAGTGTTTCCGGATGACAATACTCGGCCGGAAGATATTGTAGCGGATACCTTTCTGTGCACAAACCTCATGAACTTTTTTCTCACCCAAAAACTTATTCTGTTCATAATCATTCTTGAACGCCTGTCCCTCATCCAACTGCGCCTCATAAATCACTCCGTCACGTGATCCTGATACATAGGCAGTACTGACATGATTAAACACCGCTTTTCCATTGCATAAGGTCTCGATCAAATGAATCGGGCCTTCCACATTTGTTCGAAAAGATTGTTTGATATCCTTCGGAAAGAAATTGGTATCCCCCACAAAATTAAATACTGCATCAGCTGTTTCATTAATCGTTTTTATCACATCAGATGAAAGCCCAAGGTCGGATTTATTAATGTCATAATCATACACGGTCAGACTGTTTTTAAGGTTTGCGAGCTGATCAGCATTTAAATTTTCTTCTAATTCAAGAAGCACCCTTTTTTCTGCCGATTCCTCGTTGTTTTTTCGTGCAAATGCAATAACCCGTATTCCTTTAAGCAGGGCTTCAGCAACCAATTTGTTGCCCATAAACCCATTTGCACCAACTATGACGATTGTTTTTATTTTCACTGTATGGTTTTCCCTTTATCCTTTTTTCTTAATGCGCGCCATAAGCGCCTTTAAATCACTATCAATATGCGTATCGATCATATGGCATGCTAATAAAAGAACAGAAAACTGCCATGACACATCTGAGCCAATGACAATACCGGTCGAAAGATTCTCTTTCCTGCGAATTTCATCATTAAAGGCTTTTTCTGCCTTTGCCAAGGATCCTTCAAAAACATCCAGTTCATATGGTTCATTCCGGTACTGTAAGGAAGGAAACCGAACACCCCGGGCATAAAAAAATGAGGTCAATTGTTCACTTTTAATACCGCCGCCCGTATCAGAATCAAATCCTTCAAACGTCGGTGCATCTTTCGGCAGAAAAAGGGTCGGCCGATCAACATCAAGCTTTCCTTTTCGCACTGCCGTATCCCCCTGGTTCACTAATGAGGGGGAAAGAAAAATATAATCAAATCGTGTAGAACCAAAGGTCAAAAGCCGCTTGATCGGTAACCGTACAATTTCTGTCCCCTTCAGTGCTTCATTCCAAAGTTCTTCTAACGACATAATGGTCTCTTTTGGGTTGTTTTTTTGTCTTTTTTTAAAAAAATAGTATCTCTCTATTAATAACGCGTTATTGCATCATATAAAAAGCTGGTAAGAAGTACATCTCGGTATACACGTATACCGTAACGGTGAGAGATATTTCAGACTACCTGGCAATGATATACTGCGGTGTATATCACTATCAAAATTTTCTGTACATACATCGTATTGATAAAGGGCCTAGATGTACATCCAGGCCCTTTATTCTCTTAGGTTATACGAGCACTACATTTACTGCCTGTTCGCCTTTTGGTCCCTGTTCGACATCGAACTGAACGTCTTGGCCTTCCTGCAATGTTTTATAGCCGTCATTCTGAATGGATCTGAAATGTACGAATACATCATTTCCTGATTCAGGCGTAATAAACCCATAACCCTTTTCATTGCTAAACCATTTAACTTTACCTTTTGCCATGTGTTTCATTTCCTCCTTCCACTTATAATTTTGTATCTAATGCCACAAACGCAAAAAACGCAAGGTAATGAATGTGATCTACCTTGCGTCCCTATATTACCACTCATGTACCACTAGATCTAAAAAAACTATATACTACTTTCCCGTTATTGTCAAATACATTATGTAAAAAGCGGAAAGAGCAGTTATCATTTAAATAGTAAAGTATAAGCCAATCACCACCGTATATTAACCGGTTGAAAAGGGGTATTTCCTCTGTTAGAATACAGCACTAATGCACATATAACATATTCGTATCATGCATAATCAGATAAAAGATACCACATACAAAACGGCACTAATTCTTATCTTTACCCTCGCCTTATTCATAAGGGTATTTTATGTCCTGACTATTGCAACGGGGCCGCTAATAAGTGACGCAGCCACCTACGACACATTAGCAATAAAGCTCCTTGAAGGACCGCCTTTTTTTGATGCGGCATATGACTCACGGCGGGCACCACTCTATCCCCTCTTCCTTGCCTTGTGGTATTATGGAGCAGGGCATCATTATCTTATCATAAAACTGGCACAGGCACTTCTTTCATCATTATTAGTGTTCATCATGTACTCTCTCGCCCAACTCTTTTTTAATAAGCGTACGGCACTTTTCTCAGCAGCTATTGTGGCGGTGTATCCTATTTTTCTTTACTACAGCGGCGTATTGCTGAGCGAAACACTTTTTTTATTTCTCCTCACCTTTTCAGTTCTGCTGATCGGAAAAGGGGCATTGAAAAATGCTTCTCTTCCTTTCTGGATCGGTGCGCTGCTCCTCGGCCTGGCAACGTTGACGCGCCCGGTATCAGCACTGTTAGTTGTCGTGATCAGCATATGGCTCTTTCAATTAGACATAACGGTATCACAAAAGGTGCGCCGCACCGGAATGCTTTGTATCCTCTTCGCAGCAATCATCACCCCCTGGATGATGAGAAATTACCGGGTGCATAAATCATTCGTTTTTATCACCACCGAAGCAGGTTATCAGATCTTTGCGAGCAACAATCCGCTCGCCAATGGGGCGGGAGTATGGCAACCAGGCGTATACGAACGGTTCACAAAAGAATATGGCACGATTGTTAAACAGCATCCCCAAGAAGTTGACCGTCAAAAATATTTGTTCAAGGAAGGTCTCAGGTTTATTAAAAATAATCCGAAGCGCTATCTGTGGCTTATGGGCGATAAATTCATGTGGTTTTGGAACGCGTTTCCGCACACAATGTTTCGCGATAAGATTGTCAGTGGATTATCCTATGGCATTCTTTTACCCTTTTTTATTTTGGGCTTCTTTCAGACCCTTTTTAAAAGGGATAGGAAATTGCTGCTCTTTCATTTCATAGTACTGTACTTTACCTTCATTCACTGTACCTTTTCATACGGTTCACTGAGATTCCGCTTACCCATTGAACCGTACATAATAATACTTGCCGCACATGTCATCCTTAATTTTGTAGAGCGGATGAAGGGAAAAAAACCTGAATCGGTCTAAAGTAATTCTTCAAGATTGTGAATCTATGGTGGGGCTTACCTGATACGGTTGATTTTGAGTCCTTTGCCGTCGATCCCGGAAGTGGCCAAGCTGGTCATACCGGTCGAATCTGTTCCCTTTTTATCCGCTTGCGTATTGGCAATTGCTTTTCTGTTCCGCTTAACTCCTACACCACGCTCAGCCGCCTGCGCACTCATGTTACGTTGTACACGGTTTGTTCCTCCCGATGAAGCAGCAACAGGCTGTGCAGTCGAACGCCTTACCGGTGTATTATTACTAACTGTTTGAGGTCTTGCTCTCGATGGTGAACGGTCTCCGCCAGACGACACTGATTTTACTGAGGGACGAGAAGGGACGCTTGATTTCGGTGTAATGATACCATTACCATTCATTGCACTAAATGCCGCGCGAATCTGATGAATCTCTTGGGCATGTAGCGCACTTTGATATGCTAACGCTCTGGTAAAAGGGCTAACTGAACTCATACGTTTTGCTTACCGTATCAAGACACACACACCGTGTGTCTTAACTCCTATTAAATTAACGTCGTTTGGAAGGCATTACTTAAGAAAAAGTTTCGGCAAGTAAAGAGGGGGACATCACATTCACTATTCAATAGATCGTACAGGGGTAATACTATTTAAATAACCGCAACGACGTATGATGGCCCCCATCCTTTTATCGTCTGGTACAGTCTTATTCTACTCCGCACACGGTTTGTTTTTTATTATTTCGTATCTTTTGCGCCAATCAGCACATACCGTAAATATCCGCCAAGTATTGCACACGGTATGATGAGAAAAAGTTGTACAAGATGAATAGATGACGGTATGGTACGATTCATGAATATAATCAAAAGGGTTATCGGCACCGCAAGAGTCACATGGACAATCCCGACCAATAATCCATGTTGCAATTCAGAACGTTTTGCAATCTGTGCAGCAACAAAGCCGCCGGCAACGGTAAAGATAAGACCGATGATCCGGTAGGTAGAAACTTTAGTAATAATATCAATGAGCTGCGGTTGCGAAATATCCATCCCGTATTGCTTCACTAACACGAAAACCATGACCCCCATGATCGCAGAAATAGCGAGTATTGATCCGATAATATCAACACAAAAACCGACGATCACCGCTTTCCACTGTACGTTTTTCATACGAATCCAATTCCCAACAGTTTTTTAAAGCCGGGTACGGGCTTTCTCCTTAAAACTCCCATCCATAACATCGTCCGTCCCTACTGTCTCCTGTTTCTTAGCCGTAACCGGAAAAATTCGCTTTAGTCCCTTTGTCCCAAATTTCCAAATCTCAAAACCTTTTTTGTACTTGATACCAAAGCCTTGCGTCGTATCCTTCTTTTCTGTCATCATAATATTGTATCTCAGCGACTTTGTGGTGATATCATATTTTATCAACAATCCGCCAATAAGCGCTCCTATTAACAGAATAGCAATAAGTACTCTCATACCTGTCCCTCCTTATTTCGTTTTTGAAATAAATGCCGTCCCCTCATAGTACAATTGTACCTCATTTAAAAATCAGGCGAAAGGACTATTTGTAGGACAGCACATCATGTATCCTTTACGAAGCAGGACTCGGTAACCACTCAGCATTGCTGTATGAATCATCTGGCTTAAATTCTTTTAACGTCAATTCCCGTTTATCCTGATCTATGGCATACACAAAATTTCGCAAAAAAGACCGTCCCAAAACACCATCCACACCTTTTTCAACGATATCACGGCTAATAAGGGCCGGAACATTTTTCACGACGGTCGATCCTATTTTTACTGACTTGACGACAATCGGTACTTTATACGGATCGATATCGCGCAACAACTGAAGATTGACCACTTCTTCATCCAGCTCTTTGGGAAGTTGTAAGCGATCCCCATATGCCGGCTTCCAGCCACCGATACCATACCGATCTTTCATTGTTTCTTTTATTAATTTATGCTCATTGGCAAATTCAAGGCACAGTGTAAGAAATGACGCGTTTTCATCAACGATAAGATGCGCTTCTTTATTATTGATAAAACCGACAACAATAACACCTCTTTTGTCCTCATACAGTTTCGTCGCGTCCTCGCTAAATGCATTCGTTATCAGCAACTGTTTCTTTTCAAGATCTTTTAAAATAATTTCATTATCCGTAATAAAATTATTGTGTATCAACTGTCCCATCTCTGCAGTCAGGTCATTCCCTAATACATACATTTCCTGAAGATTATTGTAAATCTTCGCTATGCGATAGTCTAATTCGTCAACCAACAATTTTGTTTTCTCAAATTCCCCCGCTGTTTGTTGAAGTTGTTTCTTTTCTTTTTGAAAGGCCTTCTGCCAATACACATATCGCTTTGTCTCATTCGATATTTTCAGCTCATTCTTCGTAATTGCTTGTGCTTCATTAAATTTGGTAAACTCAAAAAAATATTTTTTTGACTGCCTTTCAAACTTTTTTTGTGCTTGGCCCACTTCCCTCTTGGCCCGACGCATTTTTCCTCTTTTTTCTCTCCATTGAAGGTACAGATCGTCAAAATTCTTCGTGAGTTCCTTCATGCGGCGGAAATGTTCCGGTGATAAGTGTTTTGACAAGTCTACCATTTCCGGTAACGCAACTTCACGCGGCTCTATTACATACTCAACTAAAAGGGAGCGCTCAATGTGCTCGATCTCACTCTTTAAAAATACAACTGCGCCGCCCTTCATCTCCAGGAGCACCTTCTCATCATTTTCCTGAATAATCATTCCTTCAAGTATTTCATTATTTTTTTTAAAATAAATTTTATCGGCACTGCAATAACCGGGCACAAGACATACCAGTAGCAGTACCGATAGCACTATCTTCCCCCCTGCAGCGATACGCTTCAATAATAAATCCATAGATCCTCTGCGTCCTTTCATACTGATGTGCTGTTACCTGATAATTATTACTATGATACTATCCGCGTAGCATTTGGGCAAGAAAATAGTCGGTTGTCCACACCATGAAGTCGCACTTGATTTTTTTTCCACCTTACAACAGTTTTGCAAATCCGTGAGCAAGGAGCTCTTCATTGAGAAAATGTCTGCCGCGAAAAATCCGCTCACGTATGCGCATACTCTGCAGCTCGATCAATGCCATGCCACAAAAATGGTTGCCAATCATCAGGAAAGGCACTGATAAGTTTTTTAAACTTTTCACGATCCCACCGACAGCGCACTCCCAACCCCCATCCAACCCCAAGCAACACTGCCTTTTGGATATGCGTTAATTCATGATGCATGAGAGTATCTGTGTGTCCGGCACGATAGACACCTTCTTTTATCCTCCTTAATAATACGTCACCAATCTCTGTGCAATGAGGATACTCAGGCAAAGCCCAACGAGGTTGACCATACATATCTTTTTCGGCAGAAAAGAGGTGCCGAAAACCTTTTACATACCATTCACTGAGCGGATTGTCTTCTCCTTTATTGTGTTCAATAAAGGTTAAAAAACTATTCACATCGTCTGCAAAACGCATTTCCAACACATTCATACCATAACGCCAATAATGTAATCTTCGACATTGAAATGCTGTCTCCTTATCTCCCGACTGGATAAATGCAACATGATCCCGTATTCCCACACTCACCATTAATACAATCATTGCATACACACAGTAGCGCATGGCACTCCATACTTTTATCTGTTTTATCTGTGTTATGAGCATGCATAAAAAAATGGCCATGACGGCATAGATAACCGGTATGATGACAATATACAATCGATCATCTAAAGTGGTTTTATATGCTGCTCCTGAGAAAGACATTGCGCCATAAAAAAAGAATAGGTGCAATAAAAAAAGTAAAATCGCCGCGCGTTGCTCTTGTTTGATTTTTTCCTTTTTCATTATCAGAGTAATTAAAAAGGGAATTGAAATAAAAAACGTTATCTTAAAGATATTATTAATAATAAATGAACCCCATTGGTGCATGACCAGAACCGGGGGGAAAAAATGTTTGTGTAACACATACTCCATGAATCTTTTAACCCCGTCGCCTAAATCCGATACGAGAAATAGTCCTCCGGAACTATCATTATCAAGATGGAAAAGGTTCCAAAAACCGGTCTTCATATTAAATAAAAGCCACGGGCTCAAACCGATCAAAAAAAATACACAAAAAACCGTTATTGGTTTCCATGAAATATTCTTATTGCGCACAAAGAAAAAGGTGACAATACAGGCGAAAAACGTAATGAAACAAAAATAACTGAAATACAGTGAAAAACCGACTACCAATCCAAAAAAAGCACTACGCCACACATTCTTTCCACCATGGCCAAATAAATGATGCATGAACTCATACATTATGATGATAGAAAACAAAACAGATTCGGGGTGTCCACCCCATAAGGTAAGGGTCCACCGCATAACCATTGGCGACATAAAAATAAAAAACATACTAAAAAACAATGCCGTTTTCTGTCCGAACCACCGACACAAAAAAACATACCACCAAAGTAAGGAAAGGAATGAGATAAAAAGAGCTAACGATTTGATAGATAGGTACGAGTAACCAAAAAGTGAAGAAACAAATACATAGAGCAATGATACGACTACCTGCCCACCCATTACCGGAGTCAACTCCATCTGGCGATAAAAGAGAGCTGTTAACGACAACTCCTGTAAGACTTCAGTAAAATTATTACACGAAAGAACTGTCCACGCCAAGCCGCTCAGTTTACATTCGTCACATTCGTCCCCATCAATGCCTGATCCATTAATTACATGGAGGCAATTGACGAGTAGTGTTATCCGAAAGATAAGAAATATGATTAAAACAATTAAGAAGAGTATGCTCTTGTTATTGCGAAATGAAGGGATGATTTTTATCATAAAAAAATTTTCTCTCTTGTCCTGAACGCTCCTTACAATAGTGCCTCCGGCATTATATTAAAGCAGCATGCTTAAAGAATAATCAATTTATACTTTAATGACAAGGGAAATTACGAACAAAAAAAACGGCAGGTATCATTATTAGGGATCAACTCCCTTTTTGGGGTCAATATCCGATTCAGACTTACGAGATCAGACTATTCCACCTACCTGCCTCACCGACAGGCAGGCGCGGTGGGAATGGTACTTCTACAAGATTTATCAAAATTAAAATAGGGATGCAATGATAAGAAAAACTATTGGTAGGATGCCGGCAATGATGATATTCCGTATGATAATATTTTCATATTTTGCATCTTTAATTTTTGCCAGCGTTGCTATTGTCCATCCAATAAAAAAATACTGGACGCTTCCATAAATAGCAAAAAGCAAAAAAAGTATAGAAAAATTTGTTTTTATAAACTTTACGCCATGAGGTAGATCTTGAATATTATGAGGTGACAATGAATATATCGTTTGAAAAACAAATTCGGGGATAAAAAAAAGTATTTGCTCACCTACCCATTTGGTAGCATAAAATATTGGGAAGTCAACAATACAAAAAACGTACCAATACATAACTGACTCCCCGTCTGTTGTGGATAATTGACTAAAAATAAATACCCCTAAAAAACAAACCAAAATAAAATGTAATATGCAGATTTTTATACCAAATCTCATAATTCACCGACCATTATCATCTATCCATTATTACTGCTACTCGTTTCCTCAAAAACAGCGTCCCAACAATTGTGATGCGTATAGTTAAAAGGATTCCAAACATTATAATCTTCTCTTCCCCAATCACCTGAATTCTGCATGGATTCTATATTGCCCAGTGTATTACCCGCATTTGCATTTGTTGGATAGTACCGTGCTGGCGAACCCCCTTTGTTGCAATAATTATCGGGACTTTGTATTCCCCTTGGTCCATATCCGTAAGTTTTACCACCAACATCAACATATCCATGTATTCCTTTTCGGCCGATTAATACTCCGTCTGGTGACATAGACTTAGCTGTTTCACGGCTATAGCCCGGAGGATCGGCACTTCCACCAGCCGGTCCTGCGAGCCACATCGGCCAACTTTCTCCATCATCAAAAAGGCCGATTCTCGGCAGCCAGCCGGCGAATTTGCACCAGTCCGCGGTAGCAAGCCCTCCATTGGGGCCAGTGATGACGACGATCCGATGTTTTCTTAAATATTCCTGATATGCAGCATATGATTTAAAAGGACCACCTTCGTACCACCATAACCCTAAAGGATCTACGTAATTAACCGGATTATTGGCAACATAGGTATACATGTTCGGTCCATCAACAAACCGTGCCGGATCGGGTGTCAAAAAGCGTCCTAATTTAGGATTATAATACCGATTGCGATAATAGTAAAGTCCCGTTTCAAAATCATAGCGCCGTCCCGTAAAAAAGTAGGTTGTGTCTTTCTCGGCCGGTTCTGAACGAAAATTGCCATATTCATCATAATCAAACGATTCAATGATATCCTCATTTTCATTAGTAATTTCCGTAACTGATCCCAGATAATCGGTATGGTAAAAAATGGTATCTCCATTCTTATCGGTGCGTGAAATCACTTCATCAATTCCTCTTCCATAGACATACGTTGCTGCCTGCTCTAAATTTTCATCGAGCTCCGTTAAAATCCGATTGCCACTATATCCATAATGAACAGTACTTGTAATTTCCCCCGCAACAACCACCTGCTTTGAAACACGTCTTCCCAATGCATCATACGCAAATCGTATCTCTTCTCCTGTCGGCTTCTTTACCGTTATAAGTCTATTCTCATAATCATAGGTAAAGTGCGTTGTACCTTCCGGCGTCGAGGACTCTATTAAACAACCATTCCCGTCATACTGAAAACGGGTATCATCTACTTGCGTATATTGATTCAGTTCATTAATCGTATAATGAGTTAAAACACTGTTATGGGTTACCTTCTCTCTATTGCCTATGTTATCGAAGGAATACAATGACGTTTTCCCCGGGGCATTGACTTCGGTCAACTGATTCCGGTCACCGTAGGAATAATATTCAAGGGCACCATCCCGTTCTTTTTCTATGATATTCCCCCGATCGTCATACGCATAATTAAATGTTGATATATTCCACGAATGGTGCGTTTCATTAACAAAAGAAACTGCCCGCGATATGGTGTCATACGCAACAGTGGTCATAGCACCGTTCGGCAGTGTTTTTTCTGTTACACGGGAAAGTTCGTCATAATTATAATGTGTGTGACGGTCTTCCTGGTCATAGATATCAGTAAGCCGATTCATCTCATCATAGAAATATCTGATTTCTTCACCATACGAATCGGTTAATCGAATACAATTGTCGGTATAATCATATGCATATTGAATTGTCTTTCCAAAAACATCGGTCGTATTGATACGTTGCCGCAAATGATTATACGCAAACGAAACAGTGCCCGCTTCATTGGTAGCAGTATGGAGCCGTCCTGTTTTATCATATGTAACTGTTTTTTGGCTCCCATCCGCAAATAATTTCACCACCGGACGATCGAGTAAATCGTATTCGATATCCGTCGTGCGTCCTATTCTATCGTTATAGTTAATCATATTACCCATTTCATCATAAGAAAAATCCTCGTGTGACAGGTCAGGATAGGTAATCGAAATACACCTTCCTTGTGTATCGTATGCATACGCAACCTCTCGCCCTAACGCATCCCGCATAACAAGAAGATTCCCTCTTTTATCGTATTCATACGCTACTCCATATCCTGAAGGATTAGTACTATGCGTGAGGCGTCCAAGTATATCGTATCCATATGATACTGTATGACCATTCTCATCAGTTACTGATTCAAGCTTGCCTCGCGGCGTATAGGTAAAGGTCCTCTTCAGAGCGCTACCATCTTCATCATATCGAGTAATCGTAGTGACCAATCCCTGAAAGTTATATGAATACTCTGTCACGTACCCAAGACCGTCAGTAATAGTCTTAAGATTCCCCTGTTCATCATAGGTATGCGAAGTAATAACGCCATTTGGTGTTACTCTTTGGAGTATATTGCCATTATCAGTATCCCGTATAAAGGCGGTGGTGTGGTAGCGTTTATCGGTGATACTGGTGAGAAGATAAAATGCAGTATCGTACGTATATTGAGTTTTTCCTCGTGAATCGGATATACTTAATTGGTTTCCACTATCATCATAGGCAAATCTATTCCATGCCCCCTCTTCATCTTCATAATAGATAAGATTTTTGCTTTCATCGAACCGTAAAATTTTACTACTTCCCTCCGCATTGATGATTTCTACATCTTTACCATTGTTCGTGTATACACTTTTTGTTTCTCTCCCGCGAGAATCCGTAACCGTTAATGACTCACTGTCATAAACATAGGTCTTTTCGTTAAGATGATCCGCTTCCCCTATCGATTTAAGACGTTCCGGTGCATCCTCATAATAGGTAAAAAAACGTTTTCCTCCTTCAGCGTCTTGTATTTCAGTAATTCGATGGTTATCGTATAGATAGGAAACACGTTCACTGAGTGGATTAATGACCTCGACAAGATCACCCGTACCATAATCGTATTCATATTCCCAGTAAAGGCCTTGCGGATCATAGATACGTTCTAAACGATACTTGTTATCATTAACAAGGGCATATGTAAACGAAAACGTTTCTTCTGAGGCGGTCGTAACACTTTCCAAATAATCAGAACCGTTATAGGTAAAGGTCATCTGATTACCGTTGCGGTCAGCGATTGATGTGATTTTGTTATTGTCTCCAAAACAATAGACGGTTCCGTGCTTTTTTATTAACGTAAATGTTCCATCAGTATTTTTCTTTAAGGAACTATGATCCCATGGAGGGGCTCGGTAGGTACCATTGTAATATTCATAAAATACTTTCCCACGATGTCCGTCATATACAAAAATCGATGCATCCTCATTACTATGGAGAAAAATATCATAGCTGTGGCGCCATCCCCATCCGAGAGGACTCTCACTCGTCGTATCGGTTATGTCATACGCACGGCTGAAGGAGAAATCAAACCCGTTTGACAGCCAAAAGATATCCGTCTCTTTTATTAATGAACCTATAAGCGGCGGAGTTGATGCAAGGCTTACCGCAAGAGTCTTTGACGCTGTCTGGCCACTTGCATCGCTCAGTGTTGCTTCGATCACAAAATCGGTTGCCGGTTTTAAATAACCGGTCTCCCAATGATAGACCCAGTGCCCATCACTAGCGCGAAGGAGCGTTATTTCTCCTGAGTCGTACTGTGCGCTATCAGAAGTAATGTGTATTGTTGCACTATTAATATCTGCTGCATTATATTTTTCCTTAATAGCAATACGGATAACTTCATTAACTTCATAGTCCTCATCGTCGTCGTCATCTACCTGTGAATCCAGCGTTTCTATTTCAGGCGGTAAATCCGGCACCACAACTTCTACACTATCACTAAACCCACTCTCGTGTTTTTCACCACCTGCATTATATTGGCTGTGCGCTTTAACCTTATAAAAATATGATCCCGGTTTCGTTCGTTCGGTAAAAGTATAATACGGCCTGTTTGTATTATATATAGTAGGTGCAGAAAAATCTGCCGTTCCATCCTCCCAAATTTCATACTGAATGGTTGCCCCACTCATCACTATATCAGTCCAATATAAAGTATATTCATTATACCTATTGTTTGGAAACGCGGTAAACTGAGGTGTCTGAGGACCAGATGCTATGACATTCGCCACTCTAAGCTGCCAAAGGCTCCAATTCCCAGCATAATCTTTCGCGCGAACCCATATCGTTGCCTTACGTCCAACAGTTACCTTTTCTTCAGATACAAAATAATTCCATGTTTTGATATCTACATCATAATCAGCTTTTTCATTCCGAACAGTCCACCCTTTTTTATGATCGTACACGTATATTCGAATTTCCTGTATGGCTGACGCATCGTTAATAGTCCCGGTAAATTCAAAACCAGTCTGAAAGACGGCACTATTGTTCTCCGGTGCAGTTATAACGACCGTCGGAGGAGTTATATCTATGTCGGGATCAGGTTCTGTGGCAACTTTCCTATGCTGCCAGAGACTCCAATTGCCAACGGCATCCTTTGCACGCACCCACACCGTAACCTCTTTTCCCGGCGTTATATGCTCTTGCAATACAGAATAACTCCATGTGTTTGTGTTTATATTATAATCCGCTTTTCTGTTACACACGGTCCATCCTTTTCTAAGGTCACAAATATATATACGAACATCAGAAACTCCTGATGGATCATGAGCAGTACCACTAAAAGTAAATCCCTCATATGATACTACTTCATGAGCATACGGAATATTAATCATCACCGTTGGTGGTGTACGATCAATACTTTGGTCCCGTTCAACGGTCACTCTTCTATTTATCCACCCCGACCACACCCCTTTTTTATTTTTTGCACGAATGAGTGCTGTTGCCTGCCTTTCAGGTGTTATACATTCTGGTGAAACAAAAAATTTCCATTCTTTAGTTTCTTTATTATATGTTGCGCTCTTATTACACACAGTCCATCCTTGCTTTGTATCATTAATATAGACTTGAATTATCTCAATGCCAAATGTATCATCAGCGATACCTTTGAAATAAAATCCATTGTTCGACACCGTTGTATCAGCTGTAGGTGATGTTATTGTTACCATCGGTGCAGCAATTGCTTCTCTGCTTATAAAAAAAGTTATGCTCGTAATCATAATCAAAACAATAAAAAATATTTTTT
>JAHJGZ010000172.1 GCA_018823795.1 Candidatus Omnitrophota bacterium | reverse complement strand
ATTATTTTCTATTCAAAATGGTCAGCTGCATGTTGACCATCGCTTCATGAAAAGAAAATTTCAAAAGTTACTCTCTGTGTTTAGTAAAGAAGATATCGCATATGCACTTCAAGAGACTATAGAGGACGTCATCATTCGATTAATTAAATCGATACTGCCCGATGTCGATAGCGATAGTCATCCTGATTTATTTTTAGCAGGCGGCCTTTTTGCAAATGTGAGGGTCAATCAAAAATTAAATCAAACTGGTTATTTTCAAAATGTATTTGTTAATCCGTGTATGAACGATGGTGGCACCGCCTTTTGTGCACTCCATCGCACAAACGGTGAACAATATAAAACGTCACGGTCAATCACTCATATGTTTCTCGGTCCGCGGTATAATGATTACCAAATTCGTAATGTTCTCAATGCATTTGATGTGAGTTACCGTTATGAAAAGGATATTGAAGCCACAATCGCTGATCTTTTATCACAAGGATACGCTGTTGCTCGATTTGCCGGTTCTATGGAGTTTGGGCCGCGAGCGCTTGGCAATCGAAGCATTCTTTGTGCAACAAATGATGTAACGGTCCAGAAATGGTTAAATGAGAAATTAGGACGTGATGATTTTATGCCCTTTGCGGCAGTAACGCTCGATGAATACAAAAACGATTGTTATACGCGTTTAGAAAACGCATCATATTTATACCCGTTCATGACGTCTACATTTTATTGTACTTCGATGATGAAAATACAATCTCCGAATGTGGTGCATGTCGATGAAACGGTGCGCGCACAAATTGTTACCAAAGAAAATAATCCATCATTATATCGAATCCTTTCTCTTTACTATTCAAAAACGAATATTCCAAGCTTATTAAATACTAGTTTTAATCTTCATGGAGAACCTATTGTGTGTACTCCACGTGATGCGCTTAATACATTTCATACGTTAAAACTCGACTATCTTGTTATGGAAAACTACATTATTAAAAACTAATCATTATGAACAAATGTAAAAGAGAACGTATTGTTCTTATTAATCCAACGACACAAAGTCGAAAAAAAGTATTGCGTGTTGAGCGATGCCAGCAAAGAAGACTCTTTACCGTTGGCTTGTGGCCCCCGGTCACATTACTGGAGATTGCAACCTATTTACAATATTGCGGTTACAACAATATCGCAATTATTGATGCTGAGGCTGAAAACTATGATTTTACCACTATGATACAAAGAATAGTGCAAGAAAAACCAGTTGTGGTTATTGTTTCCACAACAACACCTACCTTAGAAGATGATGTAGCACTTGCAATGAATTTAAAGAAGTTCGATAATCGACTTATCGTTATTGCGTGTGGAATTCATGCGACACTGAAGCCCAACGATTTCTTGGGAAAAAATCGTTTTGATTTCTGTACTATCGGAGAACCTGAAATAGTGGTGTGTGATTTGCTTGAGATTCTTTTGGTGGAAAAAAGTGATGTTGATAATGTGAAGAGTGTTGCGTATCTGGACAATGATGAAGTACATATTACCGAAAAAGCCCTCCCCAGAGAATCGTATGATTATCCAATAATGCCTGATCGAACTTTGCTCAAAAATGATTTATACAGGTTGCCTTTTACAAGAACAAAATTTACTACTATAAAAATTTCTCGCGGATGTGATTATGGTTGTATGTTTTGCACTTCGGCATCATATTATGGGAAAGGGTGGAAGACCCGATCTGTTAGCAGTATCATTGCAGAAATAAAGGACTGTATTAAAAAGTATAATATTAAAACCTTTTTATTTTTATCTGATACGTTTAATGCCCGGAAAGAATTTGTGGAGGAGCTATGTAGCTCAATACAAGAAGAGAAATTAGATATTCGATGGGTTGTTAATAGTCGTATAGATTTAATGGATGAGAGTAGTGTCATTACAATGAAAAAAGCTGGGTGTATTCTTGTATCATTGGGTATTGAATCATTTGATACTGAAGTACAAAAGATTAATAAAAAAAATCTTGATATAACTAAAATTGATAGTGGTTTAAAAGCGCTTTCTGCAGCACATATATATACGTATGGATATTTTATAATTGGCTTATATGGCGATTCAATTCAAAAAACATTACGAACCATTTATCTGGCATGGAAATCCCCGTTAGATTTTGCCTGTTTTTATTCAGTCACACCCTATCCTGGCACCGCATATTATGATGAATTTAAATCAGAGGACAAGAGTCAATATTTTCACGGTGATTCTACATGTGTTAAACACGGTGCGTTTACGCCTTTAACGGTAGTTTTATTAAAACTATGTGCTTATATCTTTTTTTACTTCTCTATTAGGCGATTACGATTGATTATGACGTATGTCATCAAGGGACGGATATGCTACTGAGTTATCCCCTTCGTTTTATTAACGCCAATGTTCGACGGAGCTTTACGTGTGTATCTCGACCATTTTTGCTTAATTATTGTGTCACATTTAAATGCAATATGAGATGTATTCACTGTGGTTGTGCTGACGCACAGGATTCAATTGAGACAGGGGAAGAATTAAATGTCCAACATATTAATAAAATGGTACATGACCCACTGTTGCGAGATCTTAATGTGATTGTGATAAGCGGGGGAGAGCCGTTTTTGAAAAAGGATTTGAATGATATCCTTTTAGTCTTTCAAAAAAAATATAAGCCCTATCGTTTCCATATTACATCCAATGGTTTATTGTCAGAAATTATTTCGGAATCGCTTGCTTTTTATTTACGGCACAATATGAAAATCGATTTAAAGATAAGCATAGATGGGACAGCCGAGATACATAACCATATGCGCCAAACACCGGGGGCGTTTAAAAGTGCAGTAAATACCATTGAGAAGCTCCGTAGCCGATATTCTCGCAAACAGCTCTATCTAGCAATCAATCATACCCTCACTAATGAGAATTACCTGTGCATTGAGGATATGTGTAAATTAGCACAGGATCTGGATGTGGATTACCGTTGTTTTATTGCACTTGAAAAAAGACCCTTATATAGTAATACAAGACCTATTGATTATCATGTGGTAAAATTAACGCACACAGCAAAGGCGGCAATCGTACATCAATTAGACCATTTGTATTTGAATACCAACTGGATGAAACCATCGCGTGACACGTTAGAAAAACTAGTTTTTAGACAGTATATAGGAGGGCAATTAAAATTATTGAAGAATATACGGCCACATCATCGATGTATGAATTTATTTACACATTTTAGATTAAATCCAAATGGTGATATTATACCGTGTAGTTATGATACAAAAGTGCTTGGCAATATTAAAAATGAAACATATTCGAATGTTATGGCAAAGCAAATAACAAAAGAAAAATTACGTACTATTAAAAAATGTGGTAAATGCTGGCTCGGTTGTGAAGTCGCTCCTAATTGGATATCATCGTTAGGACGATAAAGGTATGGATAAAATGAACGTATTATTTACCAATACGTATTATCAAAAAAGGGTTGAATACACATCTCTTATAAGCATTATTCCTCCACTCGATCTTGCGTATTGTGCAGCTCTGATTCGTCAAGAAGAACCTTCTGTTCACGTTATCATGCTTGATGCGAATGCATTGAAACTGGATATTCAGCAACAAGTACAAAAAATTGATGATTTGGATGTTGATATTATTGTTTTTACTGCCACAACCTATTCAATTAATGCGGTCAAGGTTCTCATACGATCACTTACCCGTAAGCCACGTGCAACAATTTTAATTGGTACACATGGGTCGGCTCTTCCAGAACAAACATTACAAGAGATACCGGGACTCGACATTATTATTTGTGGAGAACCCGAACATTCAGTTTTAGCAGTTATCCAAATGCTCAAGAGTAATCAGCCGATATCACAAACAAGAGGAATTAGTTTTAGGATGGGGGAGCACATCATTTCAACAGGTACGCGGTCTCTGTCCACCGATTTAGATACGTTACCATTTCCTGCTCGTGATTTATTACCCAATGATGCCTATTTTTCACCATACTCCTCGAACGTAACGGCATTACAAACGACGCGTGGGTGTCCGGGACAATGTACTTTTTGTGATAGTCATCTTTTATATGGCAGTACTGTGCGTACGCGAAATCCCCTGCGGATTGTTGACGAAATGGAAGAGTGCGTGCAACAGTATAAAATTCGCTATTTTGCAATAATCGATCATACGTTTACCGTCAACCAGTCGTTTGTTGTAGCGATATGCAATGAGATTATCAGACGTCAATTACATGTGCGGATACGATGGGTTTGTAACGCACGTGCTGATCTGCTTGATAATAACACACTTTCCGCGATGAAACAGGCCGGTTGTTTACAAATTGGTGTTGGTATTGAGAGTGGCGAGAATGAACGACTACGCTCGGTGAAAAAAGAAGTTACCGAAGAGCAGATCAAAGAATCTATTGATAATATAAGACGACACGGCATGCTTGCGATGGGGTATGCTATTATTGGTTTTCCGTATGAAACAATTGATGACATCAATAAAACAAAAGAACGAATATTTTATTTTAATCCTCACACGCTACAACTTTCATTTGCGACGCCACTTCCTGGTTCTCCCCTTTTTCAGTATTGCAGAATAAACAACCTGATACTTTCAGACAATTGGGATGATTATCTCTTTTTGAGGAAATCAATTATTAGGAATGATACGATGACGGCAGAGACACTCAATGAACTGCAATATAATATCGTAAAAACATTTTATTTTAGACCAAAGAAGCTTTTTGAATTATTTTATCTATTCTGTTTTAAAATGCGCATACCGTATTCAAATTTTTTTAGAGCTGGTACTACCGTTGCTAAAAATATCCTTAATTCTTAGCTAAATAATTTCCTATAGCAAGGTAATCGAGATTAGCCGTCTTGAATGATCGTATTGCATCATGAGGCGTGGTAACAATGGGTTCCTCGTGAAGGTTGAAACTCGTATTAATAAGACTCGGGATACCGGTGATGTGATGATATTCTTTAACAATTTTGTAGTATGATGGATTATTCTCGTGTGAAATAAGCTGCGGACGTGCGGTTCCGTCGAGATGGATTACCCCCGGTGATATCTTCTTCATCCATTCAGTGCAATCAAACGCAATCGTCATAAAGTGAGCCGCATAGCGACATTTTTCAATATTTTCATAGCATTGATGAGCATATTCGTTAAGTGTGACCGGCGCAAAAGGCATGAACGCCGATCGATGAAGCTTCTTATTAAGCCAGGTGTTTACCGACGGATCGGTTGTCTGGTACAGGATACTACGATTTCCTAAAGCACGTGGCCCATATTCCAGCGGCCCGTTAAAACGAGCAACGATCTTTCCTTCACTAAGTATTTGAGCAATTTTGAATTCGATGTTCTCTTCATATGAATAAGAGAGACCAGATTGACTTAAGGCACCTTTTATCTCATTATCATCAAATGTGGGTCCCCAATAAACATTGTCAAGACGAAACGGTTTAATACTATTCGTCTGTGCCAAATAAGTAAGCCCGACGCCGAGACTGATACCTTGATCACTCATTCCGGGATGAATAAAAATTTCTTTGACCGTATCTAATGAAGCAATTTTTTTGTTTAACAAGACATTGCCGTAAATGCCACCGGCGAGTGCGACGTGAGACATATTGGTGAGAGCGATAGCATGTTGAATATAATCAAGCATAACGTCTTCAAAACGTTTTTGTGCCGCAGCAGCGATATCTTCACGTGTATAGGATTTTAATTTTTTTAAAATGCCACGATCGAATGATTTTAAAAGAAGAGGAGGGAGGCGAAAATCTTTCTTATTTTCAGAAAGTGCGAAAAGTTCTTTCATGACTTCATACGCGCTATCAGGATTACCATATGCAGATAAGCCGGTCATTTTTCCTGCCATCAACGGATGAAAGCCTAGAAGTTGAGCTAACTCGCCGTAAAACTGTCCCGGAGAGTTTAAAGCAGATGAGGTGTAGAGCTGAGTACATTCCCCATCTTTACACTCAAATACAGCTGATGAAATTCCATCACCGTAATTATCGGTAGAAATCGTGACGCACTCGTTAAAGCCTGATGTTATGTAGGCCGAATATGCATGTGCCGTATGATGATCGATGAGACGTACCGGTTTGCCGAACTTTTTCTTTAGCATTGCAGCATTAAATGCCTCAATTATTCTTTTCAATAGAGAGCTTTTATAAACGAAATGTTGTAGTACAACAGAACTTTTTTGTCCAATGCCGAGGAAGGAGTGCTCAAATGTGGGAAATCGTTGCCACAAAATACGGGGGAGCGGATGGTATCTATTGCCACAAATGACAACGGTAGCGTTGTCTGGTGAGACGCCATATTTTTTTTTTATATAAGCAAGGGAACGATGCGGATAACCTGCCTGATGTTTTTTTCGACTCAGACGCTCCTCAGCAATTGAGAAAATAATCTTGTTATCCCTAAAAAGCGTTATGTTTGCATTACTGTCTTCGTGTAATGTTAATAGGTACATAAGCGTTACATTCTTAAACTTGTTTTTTTAATAACATCCGTAATGAGATAAGATTAATAATAGTTACAATAATAATAATGAGAGGTATCGATAGCGCTGTTTTTAATAGTAAAGCAAGGGCGAACGCTATCTGTGGTATTAACGTAATACTTAACCCTATTCCTAGTGCAAAATGTGAAAGCATACCATGGTGAGGCAAAAAAACTCTACTCATGAGGTAGCCCGGTAGGAAAAAAACGTAAAAGCATAAAAAGATATTTAGGACGATCATCATGATGCATCCTCGTAGATATATTTCCAGTAATCAATCATATAAAGTTTTCTCTTTTTAATTTCATCTCGAGAAGAACTAAAAACATTTTGTAACGGCTTTATAGTTACTGCAATTATCGGGAAAAGATTTCCCTTTGTGAGCTGCTTTTTCTGTGCCATGAGTTCTGCGGTGCTTTCTGGCTTTGATCGTAAATCATCACCGACAAAAGACATCTCTTTTTTAAGCGCGCGAGGGAAACGCTCATACCATCGCCCATCAACTTCACAATCAAAAAAAGAGAGAAGTTTTACCGCGATTACGAGGATGATACTTACAACGATTACCGAGCAGAACCGGTACACGCGTGCATGTTTTTCGAATAACATATCGCAGCCAAAGGCTACCCAAAAAAGAGGAGGGTTAATGAATAAGAGAAGAAAAGATGTTTTTAATTCGCTCCAATTCTCCTGAACAACAAAAATGCTATACATAGGTAAGAACCAGAGAATCAAAAAAAGCGCCTCTTTCTTATTACGTTTAAAAGAATAAAAGAAACCAGTTACCATGAGCGATGTCAGGATAATCCCAAGGGAACTTATTATCGTGAGCGGAAGTGTTAAGAACGTCGGAAAAGGGAAGTAGGGCGTTCGTACAATCTTTTCATGAAAAGGAAAGTTGAACATGCCGTTAAATTTAAATTTCCAGAAAAGGAATGAATGCTCGAATGCAGGACGGAAACCTTCGTGGTGACTAAACTGTGACGGATGAATAAAAATGTTGCCATAGGCATACTGTTTCCAATATAAAATAGGAAGAATTGCAATGAGGGCCCCCGCGAAAAAAAGAGTACAATTTTTTTTCTTTTGGTTGCCATTTGTTAGAAGTTTAAATATAAATGCAGGGGCAAAAAGGATAGCGACGTTTCTCACGCCCCCTAAAATGCCGAATAAAATACCAATAAGAAACCAATCCTTTTTCTCTAACACCAGCAAGTACAGCAACAGTGAAATAAAAAACATGCCAATGACATTAGGGTTGAGCGTGTGTATTGAAATAAGATATGAATTAAGTGTGGCAATCAGTGACGTACACAAAGCAATGCCAAATTTCGGTATGATCTGGTATATAGCGAGATACATAAACAAACTTATAAGCGTAATCACCAATGCATACAGTAGTCGAAAGCCAAATTGGTTAAAAAAAAGTGTAAAAGGCGCACATATAATAGCGCTTCCAATACGCTGATCTTTAGTGATAATGCCATAGGTCGTATGGTTAACGAGATTGTCGGGAAGTCTACCAGGAAGAGAATAGGCATATAACGATTCTCCTTCTTTTGATGTAAAATCTATAGAGGTATTTGTCATGAATAATGCAGGAGCAGTAATGTAGGAATCCCAATAGCCGGATATTGGACCGTCAAATAGTGACAGATACATTAAAAAAATAAAAATAAAACATATGAGCACTATGACGAGGTGAAGGCTGTTCTCTTTTTTCATTTCCTTACCAAGCACAAAGATTTTTCAACACTGTTGGTACGTTGTGAACATAAACTACTATAATAAAATATTATAGCATGTTAGTCAGTTCGATGAAATTTTTTTACATACTCTTTAGTTGTCACGCATTGAAAATTTCGGGTAATTTTTTGTAGGACATGGCTACAAAGTTCTTGCTTCTGTGAGAGAGGCAAGTTGAGACCAAATTGACGTTTGATTTTTATGTCGAATATTTGATCTGACAATTCATTGGTGTGAAAAACAAAATTATACACGCCGAGTTTTGATCGTGTTAGTAGAAAAAAACCAATGTCAAACAAGAGAGATTTAAGTCCCAGTGATGCGGCAGCAAATACGAAACTTGCATGAAACGGCAAACGGAGGTAGGGCATTGTTGTAATGGGGATTTCAAGAAGCTTCATTGTTCCGCGGCGGTGGAGAGATGTGTACGATGGATTGTATGGATGTAACGGTGAAAAACCGTAATGCCATTTCCCAAGATAATTATCTTTTCGCGGAATCGATAGTGAAGAAAACTTTAAGCGTTTCAGTATCGGGCCATAATACGTGGGCATAAGAGAGGAATCATACACGTAACCTCTGTCCTCTAATATTTTTAGAGTTTCTTCATCAACATCGTTAGAAGGAGTGCGAAAACCAACCGGTTTAACGCCAAGTGTTGATTCAATTACCTTTTCTGCTTCCTCAATTTCCCCCTTTTTTTTATGAGCGGGTAGATACGAGAATCCCTCGGTGTGATTCATTGTGTGATTTGCAATTTCATGGCCGCGGCGTACCGCTTCTTTTAATAGAGATATTCGTGCTGGAACAAGAAGATCGCGTCCTACAACGAAAAAGGTCGCTTTTATATCATATTGACCAAATAAATCAAGAAAGCGTGGGAGTGCAGATTCATATAAAATGTCACTGGTTGTATGTTTTTGATAGCCAAAGTGTTGGAAGATGACCCATAAACCATCAACGTCAATTTGGATTGTAGCTAATTTCTTCATTTGATTTTGCTTTTCCATGTCGCGTTAAAGTCGATAGAGGAATTATATAGTAACTTTTATTAGCATAAAGTTTTATCGCATATTAGTCAAGTATGAAGATTGCGATTGTGTATAGGTGTTAATTGTAATAAAATAATCCTATACCATGGTTTATGAAAGTTAAACTTGTTCAATAACATGAACTTGTGTACAATACCTGATATTCAATCATTTGGTTAAATGAGTATTGTAGGATATAGCAGAATGCTGCTAAGATGCAGCAATCATACGAGGTGAAATAGTAACTATGCTTAAATATGAGAAACAGATAGGGTAGTAGTATGTCAAGTGCTGTTTATTTTGCAAATATTCGTTCACGAACACCAAAAGATAATAAAGTCACAAAATTACAGAGACTATTTGATGCCGCTCAATTTGGTGAAATAGTTGCGAAAAATGATTTAGTCGCACTAAAAGTTCATTTTGGCGAAAAGGGATCGGATGCATATATTAATCCGGTGTTTATCAGGCAGATTGTTGACAAGGTGAAAACGCGGGGAGGAAAGCCGTTTGTTACTGATACGAATACACTGTATTCGGGAAGCCGGTTTAACGCAGTTGACCATATTCAAACTGCGATAGAACATGGATTTGATTATGCTGTCATTAATGCCCCTATACTTATAGCAGACGGATTAAAGAGTCAAAGTATTTGCGAGGTTGCCATTAAATCGAAGCATTTTGATGTTGTAAAGGTTGCTTCAGATATTGTAAAGGCCGATAGTATGATCGTTATCAGCCATTTTAAAGGACATGAATTGAGTGGTTTTGGTGGAGCCATTAAAAATCTTGCAATGGGATGTGCTCCTGCCGCAGGAAAGAAGGATCAACACCAGCCGGGCATATTTGTTATTGAAAAAAAATGTATTTCATGTGGAAAATGCATTGAAATATGTCCCGTTAATGCTATCGGCATGAGACAAGAAAAGGCACGTATAAACCGTGAAATATGTACAGGATGTGCCGAGTGTATGCACTTTTGTCAAGCGCATGCAATAGAATTTGATTGGGAGACAAAACTTACTCCTTTTATGGAACGAATGACTGAATATGCACAGGGTGTTTTACAGTGCAAAAAAGGAAAAATTGGCTTTATTAATGTTTTGCTTAACATAGTTCCTGATTGTGATTGTATGCCTTTATCGGATGCAGCCATTGTTCCCGATATTGGTATTCTTGCATCAATGGACCCAATTGCACTAGATAAGGCAAGCTATGATTTGGTCAATAAGCAAAGCGGAAATAGACAATCGCATCTCAAATCAAATTTTAAGCCGGGTGAGGATAAATTTAAGGGTGTGTGGGGCAAAACAGATAGTTTAATCCAGATTAATTATGGTGAAGCGCTTGGGATGGGAAGTAGTCATTATAATCTTATCGAAGTTTAATGGACGAGCACAAGAGAGAAAGCTGAGAGGAGTTTACTCTTTTTTAGCGATTTTCCTTATTAGCACAGTCCTTTCTTCCTGTGCTACTTCTCCGACGAGTGTTGTCTCACCGGTAGACCCAATGCTTAAACCGTATCTGTTTCCTCCTATTGAATCACTCATACCTCCCCTCAGACATGATGTCTATCATACGGTTGGTCCTTTAGAAACGGTGTGGCGTATTGGTAAGATGTATGATGTTGATGTCGAGAAGATCATTCGTAAGAATAGATTAAATAAAAAAGGGCAGGTAAAAGCTGGACAAAGTCTTTTAATTCCAAACGCTGCTCCGCTACGACCAGTTGTTCCCTTGTATCCGTCACGAAAGTGGCGCTATATAATTATTCATCACAGTGCAACAGATTCAGGGAATGCTTTAGCGTTTGATCAAGCACATAGTCGAAAAGGGTGGAGTGGCCTGGGATATCATTTTGTTATTGATAATGGAACTGCGGGAAAAGAAAATGGTCAGATTGAAGTTTCGCCACGGTGGATCAAACAACAGGATGGCGCGCATTGTAAGGCATTAAATATGAATACGATGGGAATCGGGATTTGTCTTGTTGGTGACTTCACCGACACAGCAATTTCGAGTAAACAAATGGATTCTCTTGTATTTCTCGTAAACTACTTATGTCGTTATTACGGCATACGTAAAAAGAATATTTTAAGGCATGGTCATGTCCCGGAGGCTAATACCGAATGTCCCGGCAAACGATTTCCATGGGAACAATTTAAGACAAAACTGTAGTCCATTAATAAAAGCACAAGGATCGATAAGAAAGAAATAAATTATGAAAAAAAAGCACCGAAATTATAAAAAGGCTCATAATAAAATAGAACATGTTTATATGCATGTAAATACAAAAAAACCGTCGTTTCAAAAAGCAAAAAGAAAATTACTTAAAGTTCCCATTAGACAGATTGATCTTACCAAAACAAAGACGCTGAATGATATTATCGAATCTTTTAAAGGGATGTCAATTCAGGCACGACGAATTGGACAGTGTGCCGATGTGTATGAAAATATGCTTTCCTGTAAGAAACGGCAGACAGTGTTCCTCGGTTTAGCAGGACCATTGATTGCAGGGGGGTTGCGAAAAGTGATTCGTGATATGATCGAGTATGGACTTGTTGATGTGGTGGTATCGACAGGGGCAATACTGTATCAAGATCTTTTTATGGCGCAGAATTATAAGCTTTACAAGGGATCACCCTATGCTGATGATAGTTATTTACGAAGACATTTAATTAATCGTATATACGATACGTATGTTGATGATGAGCAATTCATTAAACTTGATAGCTGGGTCGGAAGTTTTGCCGAAACATTAGAACAACGCTCTTATTCATCACGAGAATTTTTGAATTGCCTCGGCAATGCTCTTACAGATAAGAATTCTATCCTTCGGACTGCTGCACAACGAGGCGTACCAATATTTGCCCCTGCTCTTAATGACTCAAGTATTGGTATTGGCTTAACCGAATATTATCACAATATGAAAAAAAATAAACAGAGCAAGTGCTTTATAATCGATGCTATTCGGGATAATTACGAACTTACGCAAATTGTCATTCAATCACAATCGACAAGTGCTGTGTATGTTGCCGGAGGTGTTCCAAAAAATTTTATTAATGATTCTGTTGTCATGGGGTACATTTTCGGCAAAATTACTGGAGGGCATGCGTATGCGTTTCAGGTAACCACCGATGTACCGCATTGGGGCGGGTTGAGTGGGAGTACTCTTGATGAAGCGACTTCATGGGGAAAGATTAATGTAAAAGCACATCGTGCTATGGCATTTGTAGAACCCACCGTTTCGTTACCGCTTATTGTCGGATCTATCTTGCATAAAGATATTTGGAAAAAGAGAAAAAGGCTTGAATATGTATGGAACGGTGATATTTTAAAGAGCTTAAAAGCTGGCAAAAAGATATCAAGGAAACTGTAAAAATCTGCATAAAAAAGCAGAATGTGTTTTGTTGAAGCATTAAATATTGATCCCCATCATTAGTTTTTGCTCGCCAGATTCAGAAAGACTATCTTAATAACAGTACTGAGAAAACGTGGCTATGGTATATGTATAAACTACTTATGTATAAAAAAAGAATAGTATTGTTTGCAGCCATTTGTATTGCTGGCAGTATCATATGTCTTTACAGCAATTTTTGGAAGAGGGTGCTGGTTCAGTACCATACAAATGCGATGCATATAAATCCCCATAAGGTTAGTAATTATGTTGCGCTCTGTCGCTTGTATGCGGCATTAGGTAAAAATAAAAAACTTGCAGAATGGGTCGATAAGGGATCACGATTGGAATTGAGACACCAAACCAGAGAAAGTCTATTGTATTTTTTAAAATTTTATTGGCGAATAAATAAATATGAGAAAGCAGCACAGTTCATGAAAGATGCATTGCGGTTAGGCTATTCTGACAGTGGTATATACTATCACCTGGGCGATAGTTATTTACGGATGGGGTCGTATAAAGAAGCCGCGGAAGCGTATCAAAAAGGAATGCAAACAGATCCAAACGATGGCCGGAATTACTATGGCATGGGAACGTATGTTCGTGTATATGAACACAATCTTCAGAAAGCACAGGAATGGCTTGAACGCGCATATCGTGTTGATCCAGACAATCTTGAGCTTTATCTTGAAATGGGAGCGTTCTACCTTGAATCAAAAGAATATGACAAGGCGATTGAAATCCTTTCTAAGGGAGCTTCTATGAAGGTTCCTATTGCATGTCCATACCAAGGATTAGGCATGGTGTATATGGCATTAGGGTTCCCAAAGATTGCCGAAGAGAATTATAAGAAAGCTATTCATGCAGATCCCTTTAGAGAGAGTGTGCATTATGATGTGGCGTCTTTTTATGTGGCTATCGGTGAACTTGATAAGGCAGAAACATATCTTGATCAGGCGTTAGCATTAAATCCTTTACAGAAATGGGCTGAAATGGAAGCGCGTATGGTGACGCTTAAAGGATTTATTTATCTTTTGCGTAGAGAATATGATAGTGCTGAAACATTGTTTAAACGCGTCTTGATGAAAGACAACATGGATGTAGGTGCTCGTATTGGAATGGGACACATATTAAATTCCCGTAAAAAATATAAGGAAGCTGAACACTATTTTCAACACACTGAGGCTTCCGATGATCCTCGGTTTAACATATTGCAGCTGTTAGGATTAGGCTGGGTGAATGCGAATCAGCATAGACACGGAAAAGCGATCGAGTATTATAAGCAAATAATACAGCAAGAACCCGTCAATATGCTTGCGCTTCTTGGTATGGGGACTTCGTATGTGTGGCTTAAAGAATATGATAATGCGGCAACCTATTTTAATAAAGTTTTAGAAATTGATCCCCGTAATGAATATGCTCTGGCGCAATTAGGGACTGTGTGCTTAAATAAGGGTGAGTATACGAAGGCTCAAGCTTTATTTCAGCAATCGTTGAAGAAAAATAGCACGAGTCATTCTTGCCCGTATGAAGGATTAGGCCTCCTTTACCTGCAACAAGGGAAAGAAAAGGAAGCAGAAGAATTTTTTGAAAAAGCCATAGCAATTAATCCTGATATTGAATATAAGAAGTATAATGGGCTGGCGCGTATTTATATGCACAGGCATGAATATGATAAAGCAGCGGGCTTATTACGGAAAGCAATCGAGAATTACCCAGACAATAATGAAGCTCAAACCATGTTGCAAACAGTTGAACAGTTTCTGTGAATACTATGTTGTTGTACGCGTTATTGAAAACTATCAGTCTATTCGGTTACATTATTTACATAGGTCAATATAACCCGCGCAATATTTTCTGCTAAAAGACGATTTCCCTCTGGTGAACAGTGGCCGAAATCACCGGCAAAACGATCATCAAAATAGTAATTGTATCCTTTTTCTTGCACACCGTGCTTAAAGATAGCTTCGTTGTCGACAAACAGTATGTCATCCTCATTAGGAAATATTTTTTTTAGTAAGCTGACAGGACGCATCGGATATTGAACGCATACCAATTGTATTCCTTTTGTCTTGAGGAGGGTATAGAGTGTGCGATAGTTTGTACGCGTTTTCGAATAAAATGTAGATTGTAATGATTCAGCTTTTTTTTTATATTGCGCAGCTTTCTCTAATTTATTAAGATGCTCATAACACTGTGCAAGATTGATGTAACTCGCATGATCATCCGTATCAGGTAAGAAGATGAGAGCTTTTTTAAACATCGATATTGCCTCACGTATACGACCAACCCCCATAAGACATTCTCCCCCGGCGGAATAGAGCCACGAAAAGTGAGGATCCAAAGGAATCACCTCTTCAAATAAAGGAATAGCACGTGTATAGTCTCTTGTGTCTCTGTAATATATGCATAATTTCATAAGAACATCATGATTGTTTGGATTTTCTTTTCGTGCTATGGTCAACAATTCTTCAGATTCTTTTTTGCGTCCCTGATATCCATAAGTTAACCCAAGTCCCAGCACTGCTTCTAAATGTGAAGGCTCAATAGAAAGAACTCTTTTAAACGTTTTTTCGGCTTTATTAAATAAACGATCATAATAATAACACCACCCGAGTTCGACATGTGCTTGTACATTCTGAGGATGCCGTAATGTTTCCTTATAAAACAGCTCCTGCGCGGTACTCCATTCATGTTTATCTTTATACTCTACGCCTTCATAAAAAAAATTCGAACTCCGTGTGGTACGTATGTGTTTAGCTATAAGACAAGCAAATTTATACGTTCGGAAGGACTGAAGGATATGCGTCATTGTGTGCCGATGCGGTACGGTAGTATGAGAATCGTTAGTTCCCATCATGGCTATAACTATTTGGGGTTTATATGTTTCTACAAATGCTGGAGCGTTATACATAATGTCAGTTGTATCGACGTTGAACATGCCTTTATTAATAACGACAAATGACGTATCTCTTGGTGTTGCATTAAGTATTTCCTCGAGTTGCTGGGGGTACATAGTAGGAGAACTGCCAGCTGTTGTTGAATCGCCTAAGCAGAGAATACGGTAGGCATTGCCTTCATCCAAACCCGCTCGATTGCGGTACTCTTGCATGAAAAGACATGCAAAGCCTCCTACTCGAAGTCCGATTTCAAGAATAACGATACATATGAGCACGCCAAAGAGCATCACTACAATTTTTTTTAACCACGTTGTGCGGAGCATAGTTATTCGCCTATCATTATTTCTTGAATTAGTTTCCTTTTCATATTATCTTACTAGGGCCACATGCTATCATATGCTTACAATAATATCAATATGGGTGTTCTTATAATAAATCTGTATATTTTTACCATATATCATAAAAAATAAAATAAAGTTTTTCTCTTGTGGGAAGGAATAGTGTTGTGTAAAATACAAGCTCAGATATTGCTATATGTTAGGCGATTGTATGCATTGATGTAATAGAAAAATAATTATAAATTACCGGATTATGGGATACCATGAAAAAGACTTATACTGCAGAGAAACGATTAGCGGGTAAGGTTGCCTTAGTTCTCGGGGGGACTGGTGATATCGGAGGATCTATTGCAACTGCTTTTTGTCGTGAAGGAGCAACGGTTATACCGACTGGACGAAACAAAAAAAGACTGACCACGATTCTTCGTTCATTACAAAAAGAAGGAAACACGTGGAATCTACCAATAGCTGTTGATATAACACAACCGCGCCAGATCACCACGCTCTGCCGTGCTATACTCAAGCGTTATAAAAGGATTGATTGTTTTGTTTGTGCAAGTGGTATTTACCTTAATAAACCGGCGGAAAAGGTTACCAAGCGTGAATGGGATTCTATACTCGAGACTAATCTCACTGGTATGTTTATGGCATGTAAAATTATCGGTGAGATTATGCTCAAACAGGGGCAGGGAACTATTATTACTATCGGCTCGCTGGGTTCATTCGTTGCAATGACGAAGACTATTGCCTACTCAGTGAGTAAAGCCGGCGTCGTTGCGCTCACCAAGGCACTCTCTGCAGAATGGGCAGCGCGTGGGGTTCGTGTTAATGCACTCATTCCTGGTGTGTTTCCTACGAATTTGAATAAAAAAGCGTTGCAAAAGAAGGGAAGAAGAAAAAATATTTTACGTGGCATTCCTATGAAGCGGTTAGGTTCTCTTGAAGACATAGGGGGGAGTGCTGTTTTTCTTGCCTCAGATGAATCGCAGTATATATCTGGTATTTCCCTTCCTGTCGACGGTGGTTTTCTTTCTTTTTCAGGATATTAATAAATAACATATCTCATAACTAAGAAACAATGAGGAGAATACAGTGAAAGCAAAAAGAATTAACAAAAAATCGAAGAAAAAATCAACGGGGAAAAAGAAACTTTCTCGCTATTGCCGTTCCGGCCGAGTTTTATGGTAAAAAACGGAGAGTAATAGTTACTCAAACAGTGATTATGCGTTGTCATTCAGTGAATGTTTGATCTGACGTGTAAAGTGTTTTAAAGTTGCAGAGGAAACAATATGATTCAAACCGAAATAACAATAAAAAAAGCGCCGGCGTATTGCTTTAAAAAACTTGATTGTTACCTGGCGATATCAACGGTGACTGGAGACTTTTATGATGTTTCTGAAGATACCTATACGGCATTGACGAAATGGAACGATGAGATAGTACTGTCTATTGATTCTATTACTGCCGAACAAGTGAGGGAAATGGCTGAGCGATATCGTATTCCTAAAAATATTTATGAAAAATTTCCGCTTTATAATGCAGAGGAAAAGATACATGATCATTCTCATACCATTACTCATATGACCGATTTAACACTGAATATTACATCACAGTGTAATTTGCAATGCATTTATTGTTGGAACGACCGCGGGAAATACTCAAATACGACATTTCAAAAAGATAATCAACAATTACATCACTCACGTGAAAATATGACGCCTCGGGTAGCCAAAAAAGCCGTTGATATATTGGTTGCGTTGTGTAAAGAGGATCGGAATCTTGTAGTAGATTTTTATGGAGGCGAACCATTGGAGAATTTAGACACATTGCTTGAGACAGTTGATTATTGCCGTGACAATGAAAAGAGATGGAATGTTCATTTCCATTTTCTTTTAGCGACTAATGGGACATTATTAACTCCTTCAGTAGCAAAGGTATTAATTGAAAAGGGCGTTCAAATTGCCATAAGTATTGATGGTCATCAGCAGATTCATGATCATAACCGCCCTTATGCTAATGGAGACGGTAGTTATCATTGCATTCAAGAAAATCTTAATGCAATGCCAAAGGAGATATTAAAGCGATTAGTGGGGCGAACAACGGTGACCCCCTATTATGCAGATATGTGTGCGTTGTATGCACATCTTAAGGATTTAGGCTTTGAACGAATTGAATTATTTGAAAGTGAAGATGCCTGTCATATGGTTACCCCACAGAGAGAAGCAGTATTTTTTCATACACTAGAACAGTATCAAATGCTTTGTGATGAATATGAAAAATTGTCTTTATTGTATATTGATGAAATCCTTAATGGAACACTGGATTATCGGAAAACATTTTTTAATAGATTTTTTAAACTGATGCAAAGGCTCTATTATGGTGATGAGCTTTCAGGAGGCTGTCCGGCTGCAAGGGGGCAAATTGCAGTATCATCAACCGGAGACATATATGCATGTACTGCCTTTATCGGGATTGACAAATTTAAATTGGGAAATATTACAGAAGGCGTAGATAAAGTGTTATTTAATAATTTTATTGATATTATTGATAGAAGATTTGATTATTGTCAAAAATGTGATCTATTTGCCATTTGTCGAACAACAGGTTCATGCTTAAATATGAATTACTACTTCAACGAAAATCCTGCTATTCCCTATCAGAGAGGCTGTGAGTTGTTTCGTGAAAAATTGCAACTTGCCATTGCATCATTAGCAATTTTGAAAGAAAAAATTCCTGATCAGCTAGAAGCGCTTTTTGGATACGACCCGGTTGGTAAACGCGGCAACGAATTATATTAACACATACGGTTGAAATACCAGAAGCATTTATTACCATAAATGGTAATGAGAATAGAATGAATATGAAGATTCAAAAAATTCTATTAGTGCGACCGCCACGTTATCTTTGGCCATTTATTAATGAATCTGATAATTTCCTTCTTCCTTTAGGGCTTCCCTCTATTGCCGCTTCAATCAGAAAGCAGTTACCATGTATAGAAATTAAAATTATTGACTGTCCTCCGCTTAAAATAGGATGGAATAGTCTCGAGTCAATTCTCCGACAAGAAAAGCCTGATATTGTTGGTGCGGGAGAGGAGGCGTTGTATCATCACGAAGCAGTGCGGCTTTTTGAATTAGCGAAAAAAATCAACCCTGACGTGATCACAATTGCGGGAGGGCATTTTTTTTCGTGGATGGTTGAATACAGCTTGAATAATTATCCTATAGATATTATTGTTCGCTTTGAAGGAGAAGAAACGTTTGTCCATCTTATTCAGGCTATTAATAGTGGAGCAGATTTATCAACTGTTGAGGGGGTTGCGTATCGACATGAGAATGCAATTCGCAGGACAGCATTACGGACTTTAATTGTTGATTTGGATCAGTTGCCGTTGCCTGCATATGATCTTATGCCAATGGGGAAGTATTCTCCATCTGGATATCTATGGCCACAAAGTGCAACGATTGAACATTCCCGCGGCTGCGTTGATAGATGTAGCTTTTGTTCACTATGGACATTTTGGGGTGAACAGATACAGACGGATATTGAACATAATAAATTAGAAGTTAATCCACGCTATCGGACAAAAAGTGTCGAACGAACACTTGAGGAAGTGGATATTTTGTACAACAAGTATAAACGGCGTTATTTAATATGGGCAGATCCTACCTTCAATGTTGATCCAAAGTGGAATGATGCATTTTGCGACGGGCTTCTCAAACGAAATTACAAAGATTTATATTGGTGGGCGTTTGTACGTGCTGATTATACATTGCGGGATGAAAAACTTGGGATTTTGGAAAAAATGGTGCGGGCAGGATTAATTCATCCCTTGGTTGGTATTGAGCGTGGTTGTTCGGAAGATTTAAAAAAAATAAAGAAATCTGCGTATACACGCGAACTAGTTAAAGAAGTTTTTATGCTCTTTAAAAGAAAATATCCGCAGGTGTTTAGACAGGGGACATTTGTAACGTGCCTTCCGTTTGATACGAAAGAATCAATGCTGAATATGGTTAACTACGCCATAGAAATTGATATTGATTATCCGGCATTTCATCCGGTAGCACCAGTGCCCGGCACCTACCTTTACGAGGAAGCGAAGCGAAACGACTTGATTGAAGAAAAGGATTTTAAGAAATATGATTGGGCCACACCGGTCATGCGTTCTGAAACAGGACTTTCGCAGAAGGATTTTTCAAAGCTGAACATAGAACTTAATAAGAGATATGTATTGTATCGCCCCCACTGGTTGATGCGAGGTTTATTTTCTCCTCATAAACATAAACGAGGGTTGTACTGGTGGTTTTTTAGAAATACGCTTAAAATGTTATGGATCGATCTGCGAGATACGTTGTTGGGACGAAAAAAATATGAAGGGATTACCGGTTTTATGCAATTGAGAAAACCTGTGTGGTATGATAGTTAAGATGCTAGTTTTCACTTGAAAAAGAAGAAAGGTGTATGTAATGAAATTAACTGTACCAACGAACTGGGATGATGCTTTAATAGAAAGAATAAAAAAAACCGATGTTGGAACGCTTTACGGTAAATTGTACACAGATATTGTTGGCGGAGGGAGGCCCTCTTTTATTTTACCTAAAATTAAAAAACGTAAAGCAAAAGCTCATATTGAAAATATTCATAAGGCTCAATTACAGTTTTACTATTTATTAAATGCGTCGTGTATGGGAAATCGTGAATGGACGCGAAGTGGCCAAAAAAAATTGGACGCACTTTTAAAGACGCTCTCCGAGTTTAACATTGATGGCGTTGTCATTGCGCTTCCCTATTTATTACAATATATTAAAAAACGGTACCCACATCTTAAAGTATCTGTTTCGTGTTTTGCAAATGTTAATTCTGTTGAAAAAGCAAAGTGGTGGGATAGCTTGGGTGTTTCTACAATCACATTATCTCAAGTTGAAGTAACGCGCAACTTTAAATTATTAGAGCAAATAAGGAAACATGTGCATTGTGAGCTTCAGCTGTTGGCCAATGATCATTGTATTCATGACTGTCCATTGTTTTATTATCACAATAATGCCACCTCTCATTCGTCCTGTAGCAACGATAGCTCAGCTCATTTTATGTTTGATTATTGCCGTTTACTTTGCCGGTCGAGGCGAATTGCGAACAAGGCCATGTTTATTCGTTCAAACTGGATTCGCCCGGAAGATATTAGACTGTATGAAAATGTTGGCATCGATAGTATAAAACTAGTTGATAGAACAATGAGTACAGACGCACTCACTCTTATCATCAATGCGTATGCAGATCGGAGCTACAAAGGTAATTTGTATGATCTATTGGGTAGCCCCTCAAAGAGTTTATGGCTCAAGAAGTCCAATTTTATTAGTAAATTGTTATATTTTTTTCGTCCTCATAAAATCAATATTTTTAAACTATGGCGTTATCGAAACATCATTAAAGATATTGATGTCTATATCGATAACACTAAATTAGAGGGTTTCATTGACCGTTTTTTTACAGAAGATTGCCGCTATAAATCGTGTGACGATTGTGGCTATTGTCAAAAAATAGCGGATGAGGTGATTACTATAAATACTGATTTTCAAGAGGAAGTACTCAAGGGATATTATGCATTTATTGACGAAATAGAAAGCGGAAAAATATTCAACTATTTGCATTAATATGATGGATGAGTCATGCAAATGAATGCAAGAGGTGATGGCATAATAATCTATGTTAATTTCAGCCCCAACCAATTTTGATTACAGGCTTCTGAGAACGTTACATTCCAGTGTTTATGATGTGTATGGAAATATAAACCGAGATGGTGAGTCAATAGTCCCCTCCTTGTTTCTTCCGTTGATATCCTTACGTCATTTGAAGCAGTATATAGCGCATGCACATGCATGTGGTGTTAAATTTAATTATATCATGAATCATCCGCACATTCTTCCTACGAACGAAACACAACAATTTCTTGATATGCTTCGCAATAGCGCTGTTGATATCGTAACGATTTCCAATCCCGAACTGATAGCCTTTGTTAAAAAGTATTATCCCTTTCAGATATGTAGTTCCATTATGAGTAAGATTAATTCTATTAATAAAGTAAGAGAATATATAAAATGTGGTTGTGATATCATTTGTATCGATTACCATAAAAATTATGATTTTGATTTTATTAAGGAAATAAAGGGACTTAATGTTAAAGTAAAATTATTAGTTAACAATATATGTCTACCGGATTGTCCGTACGAAGAGGGGCATTGGGAAAAAGGTGTTTTTTATGACAAATCTACGTTGCATTGTTTACGTTTGAAGTTGGAACAGCCGGCACTGATAGAACAGAGCGGCTTTATACGACCGAATGATATATGGCGGTATGAAAAGATCGGTGTGGATTATATAAAGATCGGGGGGAGGACAAAACCGACGTCGTGGATTGTGCGGTGTGTACGTTATTATGCTGATCGTCGGCATGCAAAGAACTATTTTTATATTATGAATACACTTGGTACAGAAAACCGATATCGTTTGCCATTGCGCACAGTAGTCTTTCTTATCCCATCGTGGAGCATAGCCATATTGTTTCGATGTTTGTTTTATATAACTCGTCGAAAACTTTTTTATGTACTTTCAAAAGAAAAAAATCTTAAGTCGTTATTACGAATAATACTTTCAAGTCCGCCATTTACAATGACCGATCATGGTGTGCAGATTGACAAAAGAAAGAAGACCGCTTTACTGCGAGAAATCGATAAAGCTATTACATAACATTGAGAAAGGTCTCTTGCATGATAGAACGATCGAACAAGAAGCTTCATGACAAACGTATGCGTGTTGTATTAATTAATCCTATCGCTTCAGAAGATCAGTTGCAGTGGATTTATAAGAAATTATTTCCTCCGGTGCCTCCCACAGGGCTTTGTTATATTGCAGCTATGCTCGATGCCAGTACATTTGACGTACACATTATTGACCAGTTTGCTCTGCATTTGACCAATGAACAAGTACTCGAACGGATCAAGGATATCAATCCCTCAGTTGTCGGTTTTTCGTGTTTAACATCAGCAATGAACAATGTAAAAAAAATTACGCGATGCATACGATTACGTCACAAAAATATACTAATACTCCTTGGCAATTTACATGCAACGCTCTATGCCCACGAATTGTTAGAAGAGAATGTCGCAGATATCATCGTACATGGGGAGGGAGAGGTAACTTGCAGAGAAGTGCTCTCCTTAATTCATGAGGGGAAAAGGTATGATGCGGTGCTAGGGATTAGCTATCGGAACAAGGGACATATTTATACTAATGTTGATCGCAATCCTGTCCGTTCTCTTGATGAACTACCTTACCCAGCATGGAATTTGCTGGATCTGCAACTGTACAATCATGCGCCTCTCTTAGCCCTACGTGAAATATCATTACCTGTTTTTGCGTCGCGTGGTTGTGCGTTTAACTGTACATTCTGCGCTCAAAATAAAATCTTTAAGAGTATGCGCATCCGAGAGATACATAACGTTATTGATGAAATCGAGTATATGTATACAACCATGGGTGTTAAAAGTTTTGTATTTTGCGATAGTATTTTTCCGTTTGTTGGGGAAAAAGGGCTTTTGTTTTGTCATGAGTATAAGGCTCGAGGATTACATAATAAGATTAAACTTACCATTGAGATGCGAATAAACCAGGTTGACGAAACGCTTATGAAGGAACTCAAAGAAATAAGAGTTCACTTAATAATGTTTGGCGTTGAGTCAGGGAACGAACGTTTGTTGCATGCGATGGGTAAAAAAGAAACAGTAACTCAAATAAAAGAAAGCATAACTCTTGTAAAAAAAGCGGGCATTATGACGTTAGGGTTTTTTATGATTGGTATGCCGGACGAAACGATTGAAAGCTATCGTGAAACCGTTCGTTTTGCCAAAGAGCTTGATTGTGACATGGTTAAATTTAATATTATGATACCGTATCCAGGAACTGCTCTTTACGAACAATATAAAGAACGTATCTCTTCGCAATGTAGCTTTGAAGATTATTCAAGCTGGGATGGCTGGCTTTTAAAAAAGAGACAAATACCAGTCATAACGAAACATTTTCATTCAGATGAAATTTTGACCATGCAGCAGAAAGCAATGTTTTCGTATTATATGCGGCCGCAAATTATAGCGAGGCTTTTTATGGCAGGAGCTTTTAGTCTAAAAAACTTTATTATCGGCGGATGTTTTTTAATATATAGATTTGTACAGAGTTATCTTGGTAAAAAAAATATGCAAAAATGATCCTTTTCGTTCTATGAAGCAGATACATACAACAAAGTGGCAAAAAATAGGACTTGTACTATTTGGTGTCGTTCTGTGCCTTGTGATGCTTGAATGCGGGCTACGCATTGGTGGATATGTCTTTTCGTATGCACAAGAACGGCACAACAGGGCTGCGTTAGCACGCGGTGGTGAATACCGCATTCTATGCTTGGGTGAGTCAACGACTGCTGGTCAATGGCCACCCTATTTAGATGAATGGTTAAATGAGTGCGGCCTGGAATTTACATGTACTGTCATTGATAAGGGAAGACCGGCATCTGGGACAGCATATATTCTCTCTCACTTACAGGATTATTTGGATGAATATGAGCCGCATATGGTAATTGTCATGATGGGCATTAATGACCGGCTTCATGAAGAGTGGTGGCCGAGGGCGACACAGCGTGGAGCTATCGCACAGACTAAGCCGTTTTTTATTCAAAATTTTCAAATATATAAGATAATGCAACTTGTATGGTTGCACGTTTTACGAAAGTTAGCTCGTACGGAAGTAGGCCCTCATTTCGCAGTATATGATGAGTATGAGAGTGCAACGTATCATTCTTTACTGAGAGCTGAGCCATTGTGGGATGGTACGCCACCTGAAGATAATTCTAAGAACAAGATTGCAGCTTTATGGCATAAAGCGCAAAAATATGAAGACCACTTTCAGTTCGAAAAAGCAGCTGCGGTGTATAGTAACCTCGTAGAGAGGCAGTCTGACAACTATAATGCATATATTGCATTAGCTAATTGCTATATGCATCAGGGGTTAACGTATCTTACAGTAGGGAAGTGGGAATACGTAGATGATGTTTTAGTGAAGGCAATATTTTTTTTTAAAAGAGCTATACAACGCAAGCCCACCAATGAAGAAGGCTACATAGCGTTAGGGGCAGCCTATATGCTAGTTGCAGAAAAGTATTTTCAAATGCAAAACTATGATGAAGTCGGTTGGAGTTACTATCATCGAGCCATGAATATTCTTTTAAGAGGACAAAAGTTTAATCCAAATAGTGCAAGAATTTATTATGAAATAGGTAATTGTTATAATGAAGTATCGGCTTATAAAGAGATACCTGAGTATTATGAAAAGGCCGAGAGTATGTTTTTGAAAGCTATACAACTTAACTCAAAAGATTTTTCGTCACGTGATGGCTTGGGAAGATTATACGGCCAATTTCGATACTATAATAAGCAAGAAAAACTGTTACGAGAATCTATGCAGTACTATCCTGAATATTTTTCAGATGATAATATGTGGTTATTGTTACGATATCTCGAAGAATGTTATGTTATACAAAAAAAATATGGTCAGGCGGCAGAGGTGTCAAGGAAAGGCATACGCATGTTTCCTCAAGACAGTATTTTTTATAGAAAGCTTGCGATGAATAATATGCGACAGAAGAAGTACATAAAAGCTGCAAGGAATTTTCAGAAAGCAGAGCTATTGGAGCTGCGCTATTATGAAGCCCGTACACGGACTAACTATCAGAAGTTAAAAGAAATAGTACAGTCGCGAGGAATTCAATTAGTATGCACGCAGTATCCTATGCGAAGTGTTGAGCCTCTTAAAAAAACACTCGAACCCTATGACAGTGTCATTTTTGTGGATAATGAAAAATTATTTAAAGAAGCCGTTATGAATGAAGAATATGAGACATATTTTTTATATTATTTTGGTGGTGATTTCGGCCACTGTACTGCAAAGGGGAATAAATTGCTTGCGGAAAATATTGGTAGTGTTATTCTTGAGCAATATTTTAGACAGGATGATGTAATTAAAATTGAAAAATGAAATTAAAGAATAAACCTGTATGATAAAAAATTGTATATATGAAACATGGCACAACCTTTATTCAAAGGTGCATTTACGTCGATGCACCAAATGTATTCTTCCTGCAACCATGCCCTTTATCAATTTTAACGAACAGGGCGTTTGCAATTATTGTACGAGCCACAAGAAAGTAATCGCTCGCGGGCATGAAGAATTGAAAAAAATCATATTACCGTATAGAAGTAATAACGGTGCCGATGATTGTATTGTTGCTTTTACAGGAGGTAGAGATAGTTCCTATAGCTTACACTACGTAAAAACTGTTCTGAAAATGCATCCCGTTGCTTTTACGTACGATTGTGGCATGGCTACAGAAATAGCCCAAAGAAACAGAAAGAGAATGTGTGATGCTCTAGGGGTCAAACAAATTATTGTTGCAGTTGATGGGACAATAAAGAGAAAAAATATCAAAAAGAATATTAATGCATGGCTGAGGAGACCGGATCTTGGCATGATCCCTCTTTTTATGGCTGGTGATAAACAAATTATCCACTATGCGCGCAAGGTAAAAAAGAAAACAGGGATTCCACTTATATTTTATGGTCTCGGCAACAGACATGAAGATGCCCTTTTTAAACTTGGGTTTAGTCAGGTCTATACGGAATCGCCAATGTTATATTATAATATTTCATTATTAAACAAAGTAAAATTTGCCGCTTATTATGCAAAGCAATACTTAGCAAATCCACGCTATATCAATCATTCATTATTTGATGCATTGTATGGCTATTTCTGTCTTTTTTTCTTGGGGAAACAAAATGGAGATATGTTTTTAT